>JAGIBK010000003.1:300000-443936 GCA_017744355.1 bacterium
AGGCGCCGCTTGGAGCGGCGCGAGTGCGCCGCCGCGCGGACCTTCTCGCGCAGCTCGCGCTCCACCCCCAGCACGTCGATCATGGACGACTCGGGCTTGGGCACGAAGTCGAAGGCCCCCAGCGAGAGGGCCGTCAGGGTGGCCGTCGCCCCGTTCTGGGTCAGGGTGCTCATCATGATGACGGGCAGCGGGGTCTCATCCATGATCTTCTTGAGGGCGGTCAGGCCGTCCATGACCGGCATCTCGATGTCCATGGTCACGACGTCCGGCTGCAGCGTCCGGATCGCCTCCAGGCCCTGGGCGCCGTCCCCCACGCTACCCACAATCTCGATCTCGGGATCGGCGGTGAGCATGCGGGCGATCGCCCGGCGCATGAAGGCCGAGTCGTCGACGATCAAAACGCGGATGGAATCGGTCATAGCGCTGCTTTCTGCACCTCGGACGCCGGCTTGTAGTAAACCATGGCGCGATGGACGGGATCGGGCAAGAACGAGGTCCCGAGGGTCAACAGCGACTCGGAGTGGCCCAAGAGCAGGTACCCGCCGGGATTGAGGGCCTGGAAGAACAGATCCACCAGGCGGCGCTGAGTCGGCTGGTCAAAGTAGATCAGCAGGTTGCGGCACAGGATCACGTCAAAGCCCTTGTAACCAGGCCACTTGGCCATCTCCAGCAGGTTCCCCTGCCGGAAGGCCACCGACTTGCGCAGCCGTTCTTGGATCCGGTAGCGATCGCCTTCCTGCTTGAACCAGCGCTCGAGCTGAGCCTGGTCGGTGGCCCGGAAGGCCGCCTTGGGGTAGAGGCCTTCCTTGGCCTGCTCCACCACCGGCCCATCGATGTCCACCCCGTGGATCTCGACGTTCCAGCCCACCAGATTGGCGGGCCCCTGCTCCAGGAGCATGGCGAGGGTGTAGGGCTCGGCTCCGGTCGAGCAGGGCGCGCTCAAGAGCTTGAGGTGACGCCGGGTGGCGTTGCGCCGCTGCAACTCGGGGATCAGGTGGTTGCGCAGGATCTCGAGCTGGTGCATCTCGCGGAAGAAGTAGGTCTCGTTGATCGTCACCAGCGGGATCACCGCCGTCCAGGCCTTGCCCGCCCCGAAGGCCATCTCACGCATGAGCTGGTCGCCGAGCGCCGAGAGGCTGGGACAGTTGATCTCGCGCATCACCCCTTCGAGCTTGGGGACAAGCGCCTGGAGCTTGGGTTCTTCGAGCCGCAGGCCCGCGTGCGCTTGGATCAGGTCACGCAGGCGCAGCAGATCGCCATGGGTCTTGGGGTCCAGCATGGGGTGTCCTATCCGGCGCCGAGGGTCGCGAGCTCGGCGCTCTCGCTCTCATCGATGAGGGTCGCCACGTCCAGAATCAGGGCCACGCGCCCGTCGCCCAGGATGGTCGCACCGGCGACCCCGCGGATATCGCCCAGGTAGTTGCCCATGCTCTTGACCACGATGTCCTGCTCGCCTTCGAGCCGATCGACGATCAGGCCGAGCTGCTTCTTGTCGCCGCCCACCACGACCACCGGCAGGTGGCGCGCCTCCTGGGCGTCCGACCCGAAGCCGAAGGCCTCCTGCAGGCGGAAGAGCGGCAGCACCTCGTTGCGGACCTGGGTCACGGGCTTGCCGTTGATGGTCTTGATGGCCGAGGGCGCGAGGCGGATGCTCTCGCGGACGCTCTCGAGCGGGATGGCGAAGGTTTCGCCGCCCGCACGCACCAGGAGGGCCTTGGTGATGGCGAGGGTCAAGGGCAGCTTGATGATGAACTTGGAGCCTTCGCCCTTGGTCGTCACCACGTGGATCGAGCCCTTGAGCTTGCGGATGTTCTGGTTGACCACGTCCATGCCCACCCCGCGGCCCGAGACGTCGGTGACCTTCTCGGCGGTGCTGAAGCCGGGGGCGAAGATGAACTGGACGGCGTCGTGGTCGCTGTAGACCGTGTCGGGGTTCGCGAGGCCCAGGTCCCGGGCTTTTTTCAAGATTTTGGCCGGGTCGATGCCGCCGCCGTCGTCCTCCAGCACGATCACGATGTGGTTGCCCTCGTGATGAGCCGAGAGCTTGATGGTGCCCACCCGGGACTTGCCCGCCGCCTCGCGCTTCTCGGGGCTCTCGACCCCGTGGTCGATGGCGTTGCGCAGGAGGTGGACCAAGGGATCCTCCAGCTCCTCGCTGACGGTCTTGTCGATCTCGGTCTCCTGGCCGCTCATCTCGAGCTTGGCTTCCTTGCCCAGGTTGCGGGCCAGGTCTCGAATCAAGCGCGGGAAGCGCGAGAAGACGCGCTCGACCGGCACCATCCGGGTCCGGATGACCGTCATCTGCAGATCGCCCACCAGGCGCCCGAGCTGCCCGAGGCTCTCGGCCAGCTGCTGGACGGTCACGTCGCGGTCGTAGCGACCCTCGAGGATACCGCCGAGCTGCGAGAGGCGGGTGTTGCCGATGACGATCTCGCCGACCACGTTCATGAGGTCGTCCAGGCGCTCCACGTCCACGCGGATGCTCTGGCTGTGGCCGCCGGCGGCACCACCCGCCTTGGCCGCCTGACGAGCGGCAGGCTTCGGGGCCTCGCTCGCCTGGGGCACCGCAGCCGCAGCTTCTTGCGGAGCGGCCTTCGGAGCGGCAGGCTTGGCAGGAGCGGCTGCCTCGGGGGGATTGGCCGGGTCGTAGACCAGGCGTAGCTCATCCGGGCCCATGGGCACCAGGATCGAGAGGATCATGGGATCCGCCGAGGACTGGACCAGGGCGTGCCCCTTGAGAGGGAAGGGCTCGCTGCTGCCCTGGGCCGGAGGGGCCGGATCCGAGTGGAGCGCGACCACCTCGGAGATGGCGGCGAGCTTCTGGAAGATGTCGTGGTCGATGCTCTCCTCGACCCAGCGGCAACCTTCGAGATCGAGCTTCACCTCGTAGAGGTAGCGCTTCTCGCGGATGGCGCGCTTGGCGGCCTCCATCGCCTTGGCGTCGAGGGACGCCTCGAGCTCGGGGGCCAGCTGGAAGGGCAAGAGGGTCTCGGCGTCGTCGCTCGTCTGGATGTTCTCGCGGGCCTCGAGCAGGTCCTTGAGGCGCTGGATGGTGGGCGCGGTGTCGGTCCTGGTCTCACGGCTCTCGCCGCTCATCTCGACCATGAGGGTGCCGAGCACGTCCACCGCCTCGAAGAGGCCTTCGAGCAGCTCAAGGTCGGCACCGATCTTGCCTTCGCGCATGCGCCCCAGCAGGTTCTCGAGCTGGTGGGTGAGCGACTGGATGGTCTTGAGGCCGAGCATACCGGCGGCCCCCTTGACCGAGTGCGCCGCCCGGAACATCTCGTTGATCAGGGCAAGATCGAGCGGAGCCTCGAGGTTGTCCTCCAAAACCAGCAGGTTCTGCTCCAGGGTCTGGAGGTGGGCCCTCCCCTCTTCCAGGAAGAGCTTGAAATCCTCGTCGCTAAATTCGAAACTCATGGCGCTACTCCTCGCTCACCGCCCCCCTTACTTCTTGAGCGCTCCCTCGACGGCCGCGAGCACGCGATCCTTCTGGAAGGGCTTCACGATGAAGTCCTTGGCGCCGGCCTTGACCGCATCGACGATCATGTCCTGCTGACCGACGGCCGAGCACATGATGATCCGGGCGGCGGGGTGCTGGGAGACGATCTCGCGCACGGCGGTGATCCCGTCCATCTCGGGCATGGTGATGTCCATGGTCACGATATCCGGCTGGAGGGTGGCGTACTGGGTCACCGCCTCGGCACCGTTGGCGGCCTCTCCGACCACTTCCCAACCCTTCTCGTCGAAGAGCTTGGCGAGGGTCCGACGCATGAAGGGGGCGTCATCGACGATCAGAATGCGGATGCTCATTGCTTCACTACTCTCCTTGACGAATGCCGACGGTCACGAGGATCTTGCCCGAGCTGAGCTCGAGGGGAACGGCCATCGCGCGGATCCGGTGCCAGGTCGCGCTCATGTCCTTGCCGACCAGCATGGTGGGCGGGGTGATGTCCGAGGTGATCCCCAGATCGTTGAGGTGGAAGCGGGCATTGCCCGAGATCATGTTGGCGAGCTCTTGCAGCGCCGAGATCGACATCTCGTCCAGGGCCGCCACCGGCTCCATCATCATGGTGGAGGCGATGGCCAGGGCGGTGGTCATGTCCATGCCGTAGTTGACCTGGCCCTGCACGTCGCCCGTGATGCCCACGGTGACGTTGACCTCTTGCAAGCCGATAGAGGGGGCCGTCTGGAAGATCGGCGTGCCCTTGCCGGGCACCTCGCCGATCACTTCGCCCAGGACGCGCTCCGCAGCCTGGACGAACGCCCGAACGTAATCCAGGCTGGCGGGGCTCCTTTGATCGTTAACCATAGGTTCAGGCTTCCTCTCTCAGTGGCGGAAGGGTAGGGTCGGCGGAAGGGACGACGGTGGACTGGGACGCTCCGGGGCCCTGAGCCACCAGGAGCTCGAGGGCGCGCTCGAACTGATTCGCCGAGAGTCGCGCGTCCTCGAAGGTCCGGCTCATGATGGCGAAGCAGGCTTCGAGATCGCCGCTCAGGCGGACTTGGTGCAGCAGGACGCTGAACCGGCGCCAGTCGCCGTTGAAGGTGTGGACGCAGATCCCGTAGGCCTCGATCAGATCGAGGGTCGGGAAGGCTGCCTCGTGCCGCTGGACCTCCTCGAGGGTGATCCGGTGATCCAGCTGGAGGATCTCCGCGAGCGCCAGCAGGCAGGTGGTGCGATCGGGGTGGGGGGCCGCGTCGAGAAGCCAGGCGTCGAGGGTCTGGGGATCGTCGTGGAGCCAGTCGAAGGCACGCTTGAGACGGAAGTAGCGGTAGAGCAAGGGGGGTTCAGGGCAGCGCTCCCGCAGGTGCAGGATCTTGAGGCGCCCGAGCTTCTCCTCGGAGTCGCCGGCGCTCGCGAGCACCGCCTCGAGCCAGTAGATGTCGTCAGCGCTCTCGATGAACTGCTCGGCCAGGGCCTCCACGTCGCTCACGCTCAGCTTGAGCTCCTTGAAGAGGCTGACGGCGGTCTCGTAGCGCTTGAGGCGGGCACGGTCGGTCAAAGTGTTGGAAAGATGCTCCGCACGCTCGAAGGTCAGATCCCCGAGCCCCAGCCGGAACCAGAGCTCGCCAACCAGGCCCAGCACCTGGCTGCGCTCCTCGGACTCGACCCGCTTGAGCACCAGCCGATCCACGTCGTCGACGCTCAGGCCCGTGCCCTGGAACGCACGTACCGCCGTCAGGTAACGGCCCAGCGCGCCGATCTCGGGGGCCCACTCCCGCAGCTGCATGAGGGCCACGCGATCGACCGAACGACCCAACTCCGTCATGCCCTTGAGGGCGCGCTCCAGCCATTCCAGCTCGGCCTGGGAGTCGGCGAACGAGAGGTGGAAGGTATCCAGGTCGCCGACCTGGACCTCGTACTCCTCGAAGAGGCTGAGGGTCTTGGAGAGGCGACGGACGGTGATGCGATCGTGCACCCCCTCGACCAGCCCTCGGATGTCGTCATAGCGAGCAATTCGCTTGACCCTCAGCGCCACCAGGTCCAAAAGTGCCGCGGTGGCGGCCAGGGCCTCCTCATCGGTGACCCGTTCGAGCAACAGCTCGTCGAAGAAGGCATCTACCGGTCCCAGGGCGTCGTAGGCCTGCGCGCAGGCCACGAAGGCCGCGATGGCAGGGGTCCCCTCGACGCCCCCCAGGCGCTCCAGCGCCTTGAGGAGGTTGCGGATCGGCACCGGGCGGTTGAGCTGCTGGTAGGCGGCGGCGACCGTGCGCAGGGCCTCCACGTTCACCCGGCCCACGTCCTTGCCAAGCACCCCCAAGAGCGCATCGAGGTCGTCCAGGCCCTTGGGCTGGGTCAGCTCGAAGACGCCGTACAGGGTCGAGGCGGGGATCCCGAGTTCGAGCCACGCGATCAGGCGCTCAGGGTCGTAGGGAAAGCCCTCGAGCCCCAGCAGCGCGATCAGCTCGACGCAGATGTTGAAAGCGGCCTCGTCCGGAAGATGGGGTTCGAGCGGAGACACGTCGGGATCCGAGCCCGCCCGCTCGCCGAAGTTGGCGCGGATGATCGGAATCAGCGCCTTCACGCGATCGGCCGGATCGGCCTCCACGGCGAGCGTGGAGCCCTCCTTCGCAAGTCCGCCGCGCCGCCGCATGACAGCGGCGAACGAGGCGGTGATCCGATCGAACCAACCCATCATCGACATGGCAACTAGGCGGGCGTCTGCGCCAGGGCGGCGATCTCTTCCATGCTCAGCAGGCGCTGCAGGTCGAGCAGGATGATGAGGCGATCGCCCAGCTGGCCCACGCCCTTGAAGAAGGAGGCGTCGATGCCGTTGGCGACCAGTTCGGGGGTAGCCGAGACGGCCTCGGAGTCGAGGCGCAGCACCTCGCGTACCGCATCGACGATCAGGCCCACGGTCTTGCCGGCCACGTCCACGATGATGATCCGGGTCGCCTTGGTCGGCTCGGCCGAGGCCATGCCGAAGCGGCGGCGCAAGTCGATGACGGGCACGATCTTGCCGCGCAGGTTCACCACGCCCTCGACAAAGGAGGGGGCGCGGGGCACGCGGGTGATCGAGGACATCCGCACGATCTCCTGGACCGCGGAGATGTCGACCGCGTATTCTTCCTCGGCCAGACGGAAGCTGGCCAGCTGGAGCAGGGTCGAAGCTTGGCGCTCGAGAGTGGTTTCGCTCATCCTGAATCCCTCGCGATGATGGGGTGACGACACATGAACAAACTGAAGACGCGATGCTGGCTCGTCGCCGCCTCGCGCCATCTCCCGTCTGGATTCTATACCCTGGTTCGATCCACTCCATTACGCCGTTCGTCCGGCATCATGGGCGCCACCAGCGAAGAGAAGACGGGAAGACGATCCTCGGGGCGCACAAAGGCGCTTCTCTACGGTATACCTCGACCGGCTGGTTTGAATTGGGACAAAATACCTAATTTCCACAAAACCAGCCACTGACGATGAGGGTATCCGACCTTCCTGAAAGGAGCCTGAGCGATCCGCGTTCGGAAGCCCGCTGGGGGCTTCCGAACGCGGTGGGCGATCGCTAGGGCCGCGACGGCAGGGCCAGCGGCTTCGCGGCCGACGGCACCTTCACATTCAGGGCCTCGGCGTCGACCTGGAAGAAGGCCACGGCCTCCTGGAGCTGGTGGGCCTGGCGGCTCAGCTCGTCCGCGGTGCCTGCCACCTGGCTGGTGGCAGCGGAGGCCTCCTGGGCGCTGCGGTTGAGGCTCTCGACCGCGAGGACCACCTGGTCCCCACCTTGGCGCTGCTCGGCGGTGGCGTAGGTGACGGTCTTGGTGAGCTCGTCCATCTCGGCCACCGCGCCGGTCACCTGGTCGTTGATGGCGGCCATCTGCTCGGTGGCCGTCACGATCTGGGAACTGGCGCGTGCCTGCTCGCCCGTCGCCCCGGTGACCTCGCTCAGCAGGCTGCTGACCTGGCTGGCCGCCTGTTTGATCCGGGCGAGGGCCTCGCCGGTGCGCTCGGCGAGCGCGGCCCCCTCGCGGACCTTGCCCGCGCCTTCCTGGGTCACATGGACCGCTTGCGAGGTCTCGGCCTGGATGCCCTTGATGAGATCCCCGATCTCCTTGGTGGCCTTGGCCGAGCGCTCGGCGAGCTTGCGGACCTCGTCGGCGACGACCGCGAAGCCACGGCCCGCCTCGCCGGCCCTGGCCGCCTCGATGGCGGCGTTGAGGGCCAGCAGGTTGGTCTGCTCGGCGATGTCGTCGATCACCTCGATGATGGCCCCGATCTCGCCCGAGCGCTGGTCGAGCATCTGGATGGTCTCCCGGATGCCGTCCATGGTCGCGTTGATCGCCTTCATGCCGGCGATGGTCTTGCCGACGGCGGTCTCACCGGCGTTCGCCGCCTCGGAGGCCTCTCCGGCCACCCGGTTGGCGCCCTCCACGTTGCCCGCCACCTGCTGGATGCTCGCGGCGAGCTCCGAGATAGAGCTGGAGGTCTGGGTGACGGCGGCGCCCAGGGCGTCCGATTGGCCCCGCACCAGGCTCACCTTGGCCCCCAGGCGCTGGACGCTCGCATCCACCGACTTGAGGTTGGCGGCCATCTCCTCCATTGCCGCTGAGGTTTCCTCGGCGCTGCTGGCCTGCACCGAGGTGGTCTGGCTCAGCTCGGCGCTCGAGCTGCTGATCTGCACCGCGCCGGCACCCACCTCGTCGGCGGCCGACCGGACACGGCCGACCACCTCGCGGAGCTTGGCGGCCATGCGCGACAAGGCCACCCCGAGCTGGTCACGCTCGCTGCGGGCCTCGACCGCGCGGCTGAGATCCCCGTGCGCGATACGGTCCATGTGGCCCGCTACGCCCGAGAGGTAGCCGATCGCCCTGCGGAAAGCCAGGGTCATGCGCGCGAACTCGTTCTGGCCCTTCACCTCCTCGGTCTCGGGCACCAGGACGCGCACCCGGCTCAGGTCCCCCTCGGCGATCGCCTCGCAGGCCTCGGTCAGGCGCTCCATCGGCTTGACGGCCGAGCCGATCAACCACAGCAGGATCCCCGCGATCAGGCCCAGGCCAAGCGCCGCGAGCAAGCCGAGCACCCACATCATACGGTTGACGGCGGCCAGGACCTCGCCCTGCTCGACGAACATGGCAAGCAGCCACTCGCCGTTCTGGACCGGCTGGTAGAACATCCAGCCCGCCTTGCCCGAGACAGGGTCCTTGATCTGGCGCATGCCGGCCTGCTTGGTACCGAGCAGATCCTTGATGTTGGGGCCGATCTTGTCGTCCTTGGTGATGTCCTTGCCGAGCAACTCATCGGTGGGCGCCGCGACGACCCCGCCCTTGGGGCTCAAGAGCAAGAAGGCCGCCGACTGGTAGGGTTTGAGGGCCTTGAGCCGCTGCTGGATCTCGCCGAGGCCGCGATCGACCCCCGTGATGCCGACAAAGCGCCCGTCTTTGAGGAGCGGGGTCACGTACGAGGTCATCATGACGCCCCCGTAGAGGTAGGGCTCGACCACGACCGGGCGCCCGAGCTTCTTGGGGAGCTGGTAGTAGTCGTCGGTCTCCATGCCCACGAGCAAATCGAGGGCCAAGGGGCCCTTGAGCCGGTTGTAGTAGGGAATGAAGCGCCCGCTCTGGTCGGCCCCGCGCGCTCCCCGGAAGGCGCCGTCGTTGCCGTCGGCGCCAGGCTCGTAGCCCACGTAGGTGCCGAGCACGTCGGGGTTGCGCTCGGCGACGCGCCGCAGGTAGTCGGCGGTCATGGCGCGCTTGCCGAACGCGCCAGTGAGCTGGGCGTCCGCTGCAAGCTCTGCCAGCTTGAGCATCTTGGCGTTGTCGGCGCTGAGGCGATCGGCGATGTCGGCAGTGACGGCCTTGCCGTACTGCTCGCTGGCAGCGATCTGCTCTTGGCGCACCGAGACGGCAACGAAGGTGAAGAGGAGCACGAAGAGCAGGGCGATGCCTGCTCCGAGTCGAAGGGTGATCTCGTGCTTGATACTGCGCATTAGGTAACTCCTGCGGATGGGGAAGAGACGCACGGGGAGGGGCACCCTCGCTTATATCGAAGGGCGCTTGCAGGGCGAAAGGGACTTTAGTCCCGAATTAGCAAGAAAATGATTTCCATGAAGACAGATCAGACGCGTGCCTTGGCGTCCGCCCGGGTGACGGCCACCAGGATCTCGGCGACCACCGCGTACATGTCGGGGGGGATCTCGTCGCCGACCTCGACCTGACGGTAGAGGGCCTGGGCCACCGGCTTGTTCTCGACCAGGGGCACGTTGGCCTCGCGCGCCAGGTCTCGGATGCGCTTGGCCACCAGGTCCGTGCCCTTGGCGACCACCACCGGCACCTCCATCTCCTCGCGCTCGTACTTGAGGGCCACGGCGAAGTGGGTGGGGTTGGTGATGACGACCGTGGCCGTCGGCACCTCCTGCATCATGCGACGGCGCGCGGCCTGGCGCTGGCGCTTGCGGATCTCGCCCTTCACCTCGGGCGAGCCTTCCTGCTGCTTGGCCTCGTCCTTGACCTCTTGCTTGGTCATCTTGAGGTTTCGCCACCACTCCCAGCGCTGGTAGGAGTAATCCAAGAGGCCCAGCACGAAGAGGGCCAGGGCCGAGCGCCAGGCAATGGTCCAGGCGGTGTCGGCCAAGAGCGCCCCGAGCTGGGCCCTGCCGGCCTGCACCGCCGTCACGATCGCCTCGTAGCGATCGCTGATGACCGCGTAGCTCAAGGATCCCACCACCGCGATCTTGAGCAGGCCCTTGAGGGTCTCGACCACCCCACGCAGCGAGAGGATGCGCTTGAAGCCCTGGATCGGGTTGAGCTTGTTGAGCGACGGCTTGAGGGGCTCGAGGGTGTAGAGCATGCCCACCTGGGCGTAGCTCGAAAGCAGACCGACCAGGAGGATCCCGAACAGGAAGGGAGCGATCGCAAGCAAGGTCTCGCGGGTGAGGACCAGAGCCATCTCCCTGAGGGCGGGAATCGTCAGGTCCCCGTGAGGAAAGGCGCTCAGGTTCTCGACCATGCGGTTGCGCGTCAGGTCGACGATGTTCCGCCACTGCCAGTACAACAGGATCGCCGCCACCATGATCGTCACCGAGGCGTTGACGTCCATGCTGCGAGGGATGTTGCCCTTCTTGCGCGCGTCGCCGAGGCGTTTGGCTGAAGGGTCTTCGGTCTTCTGATCCTTGTCCGGACTACTCATCGGAAGAGCTCCAGAAGCCGGTGATTGAGCCTATCCACCAAAAAGTCGAAGGTGCCGCCGATCAGGGGCAGGGTCGCGGCCAGGGTGCCGAGGCCCAGGAGGACCTTGACCCCCATGCTGATCGAGAAGACGTTCATCTGGGGGATGACTTTGTTGAGGATGGCCAGCGCCAGCTCGATGACCAGGATGATGCCCGAGATGGGCAGCATGATGGTCAAGGCCGTGTCGAAGATCCCGCTGATCTCCTTGAGGACCCGCTCGATCAAGACCCCATCCGGGTTGAAGGTCGCAAGGGGCACCGTCTCGAACGAGCGCCAGATCGCGGCCAGCAGCCAGTGATGGGCATTGAGGGCGAGGAAAGCCACGGTGGCCACCTGCAACAGCAGGACCGCGATTTCGGAGGTCTGGCTGCGGGTGGTCGGGTCGAACATCATGCTCATGCCGAAGCCCATCTGGATCCCCAGCAGGTGGCCCGCGAACTGCACTGCGTAGAAGAAGGTCATGGCCACGAAGCCGATGATGAGGCCCACCGCCATCTCCCGCGCGATCGCCATGGCCAGGGCGTGGGCGTCGGGGATTTCAGGACGGGGCCCCGCTAGCGCAAGCGGCAGGATGAGGACGCTCACGAGCACCGCGAGGCCCACCCGGAAGCGCACGGGCAGGACCTGGTTGCCAAGGACCGGGGCGATGACGAACAGGGCCGAGACCCTCACCAGTACCAGGAGGGCGACCTCGAGCCCGCCGGGGGGGAGCTGCAGGAGGGACGCCAGATCCATGGCCTACCTCGCGAAGCGCGGCAGATCGATGAGCAGCTGCGCCATGAAATCGAGGATCGACTGCACCATCCACGGCCCGGCGAAGATTAGGACCGCGACGGCCGCCAGGATCTTGGGGATGAAGGTCAGGGTCGCCTCGTTGATCGAGGTCACCGCCTGGAAGATGCTGACCAAAAGGCCGACCGCGAGGCTCACGATCAAGACGGGGCCCCCGACGGTGACCGCCAGCCACAGGGCCCGCTGGCACAGCTCGTAGAAGACCGTCTGACTCATTGGAAGCTCGAGACCAGCGCCCGGCTCAGCAGGTGCCAGCCGTCCACCAGCACGAAGAGGATCAGCTTGAAGGGGAGCGAGATCATGACGGGCGGCAGCATCATCATGCCCATGCTCATCAGCAGGCTCGCCACGATCATGTCGATCACGAGGAAGGGCAGGTAGATCACGAAGCCGATCTGGAAGGCCGTCTTGATCTCGGAAATGACGAAGGCCGGCACCAGGACGTAGGTCGGGATGTCGTTCGGGTTGCGGGGGCGCTGGAGCTTGGCCATGTGCACGAAGAGGGCCAGGTCCTTCTGGCGCGTCTGCTTGAACATGAACTTGCGGATGGGCGCCTGCGCCCGGTCCAGGGCCACGGCCTGGGTGATCTGGTTGGCCATGTAGGGCTGGAGGGCCTTGGTGTTGATCTCGCCCAGGGTCGGGGCCATCACGAAGAAGGTCAGGAACATGGCCAGCCCGATGATCACCTGGTTGGGCGGCATCATCTGGGTGCCCATGGCCTGGCGGGTGAAAGAGAGGACGATGACGATCCGGGTGAAGGAGGTCATCAGGAGCAGGATCGCAGGCGCCAGGCTCAGCACCGTCAACAGGGCCAAGAGCTGGAGGTTGGCGGCCACGTCCTGCGGCGCGCCCGAGACGGGGATGCGCGGGACCGCGAGCTGTGCGAGGGCCGGCGCCTGAGCAAGGGCCCAGGCACCTAGGGCCAGGGATAGGGTGCTGAGACGCTTCACGACCAATCCCCCTTCGGGCGGCGCGTCACCTGACGCAGGCTCGACTCCAGCGCGTCCGAGAAGTCTCCCACGCTCTCGTCCTCGGCCCGCTCGACGAGCGCCTCGAAGCGCGCGGGGCCCGTGCCGGCCTCCCACTCCGTGAGCTTGACCATGGTTTCGCGGCCGTTGCTGCCGACCACCAGATAGCGATCGCCCGCCTGCACCAGGTGCAGGGACTGAGCCCCCTTGAGGGGGATGCTCTCGAGGACCTTGAGGCCCGTCCCCGTGGTGGAGAGGCCGCGCGCGGCGGTGGCGAGCTTCGGGATGATGCCCCGCTTGTAGAGCCAGGCCGTGCCGTAGATCAGGCCGATCACCAGGCCGAACTTGAAGAGGAAGCCCACGGCGTTCGCGATGGGGTTGCCCTCGTCGCGCTTGAGACCGGGATCCTCGTAGTCCTTCCAGGCGAACCCCTCGGGCGACTCCGAATCGGTGGCCGCGGGGGCGGTGGCCTCGACCCGCGGCGCTTGCCGCTTCGCATCGGCCGGCGAGTGGCCCGCAGCGCCCCAGAGGGCGAAGACGAGCAGCAGCGCGGCGAAAAGCCGCTTGAAGCCTGGAATTTTCAGAAAGCCTGGAGCCAAAACGTCCTCTTACGCCCGGAACGAAGTGAAGCGCTCCGCGGGACTCACGATGTCGGTGACGCGGATACCGAAGTTCTCGTCGATGACGACCACCTCGCCGCGCGCGATGAGCTTGCCGTTGACCAAGAGGTCCACCGGCTCGCCGGCGAGCTTGTCCAGCTCGACCACCGAGCCCTTGCCGAGCTCCAGCACGTCGCGGATCTGCATCCGGGTGCGGCCCAGCTCGACGGTGACCTTGAGGGGCACGTCCATCACCAGGTCCAGGCCCGAGGGCGGGGCCATGGTGTGGCTTGCGGCGCCGAGCGGCGCGAACTGCGCCGCCTGCGCGTTGACCGGAGCCGCCAGGGCCGCGGCGGGCGCGGCGTAGGCGGGCTGCGGAGCGTAGGTCGGCTGGGGCGCGTAGACGGGCTGCGGAGCCGGCTGGACAGGAGCCGGAGCCGGCGCTGCCTTGGGGGCCGGAGCCTGCTGCGGAGCAGGGGCCGCCTGCGGGGCCGCGGCGGGCACGGTCTTCTCGCCGGCCACCGGCGCGGCGAAGGCCTCACCCATGACGAGCACCGAATCCTCGGGCAGGAGCTGAACCAAGGTGCTGGTGACCAGCCCCTCGATCGCGAGCTGGTAGACCACCGCCGCGAGCGAGCCCTGGTAAGCGGGTGGCAGCGAGGGCTCTTCGGGGTTGTCCATCACCCCCGCCTGCGGCGGCTGGATCTCGAGCTTCTTGCCGTAGGTCGAGTTGAGGGTGTTGGCCGCCATGCCGAGCATCTGGTTGATGGCCTCGGAGATGGCCGAAAGCTGCAGGTCGTCGATCACGGACGAGGGCGGGGTGCCCTCGCCGCCCATCATCAGGTCGGTGATGATCGACGTGTCGTTCTGCGTGAGCAGGAAGGCCATGGTGATCGGCGCTCCGCTCGTGCTCGCCGGCACGTCCACGTAGACCACCGGCTCCTTCAGGACCGTGCCCAGCTCGTTGATTCCCACGATCGCCGCGCGCGGCGAGGCGATCGTGACCTGCTTGTTGAGGAGGATCGACAGCGTGGTCGCTCCCGAACCGAGCGCGAGCGCGCCGACCTCTTCAAGCGAGCGTAAGAGCTCGGGCGTCAAGGCATCGCTCATGCTTCTTCCCCTTCCGCGTTATCCACCACTTCGGTGATCTGAATGGCCATCTTGTTTCGGAGTGTCCCGGGTTTTCCCTTGAACTTGAGCTGCTCGCTCACGAGGACGGACAGGTCGTTATCGACCGAGGTGCCCAGAGGCAGCACGTCGCCGACGCCCAGCGAGACCACGTCCGAGACCGTCACTTCGGTCTCGCCGAGGACCACCTGGAAGGGGACGTAGGTCGAATGGACCCGGCCTTGCAGGTTGGCGCGATACTCGGTCGACTGGCTCTGGCGCTGGGTGGCGAACATGGCCTGGGCCGAGATCTTGCTCATGACGGGTTCGAGCACGATGTAGGGGATGCACAGGGACAAAGGCCCCGTGTTCTCGCCGAACTTAGCCTCGAAGGTGATGAGCACGACCGGATCGGTCGGCGGCACGATCTGCACGAAGCGCGGGTTCATCTCCATGGTCTCCAGCTTGGGGCTGAAGGTCAGGATGTTCTGCCAGGCCTCGCTGAGGGTGCTCAAGAGGCGCTGGGTGATACTGGAGATAAGGGTGCGCTCGATGTCGGTCAGGTCGCGCCGGATGCGCGTCACCCGGCCCGGACCGCCCAGCAGGCGGTCGATGATGGCCGAGGTGATGTCGATGTTGATCTCGAACAGGCTCGTCCCCACCAAGGGCTCCATGGTGAAGACGTTGAGGATGGTCGGCGAGGGCAGCGATCGCGAGTACTCGTCGAAGGTCAGCTGCTCGACGGAGACCACCTCGATCTGGACCAGCATCCGCAGCTGGCCCGACAGCGACGTGCTCAAGAGGCGGCTGAAGGCCTCGTGGATCATCGAGAGGGTGCGGATGTGGTCCTTGGAGAACTTGTTCTGGCGCTTGAAGTCGTAGATCTTGACCGTGCGCCGGACGTGCTCCTCTTCGGGAACGACGGCCGCAGCCGCGGCCTTCTCCGGGGTCAAGTCCCCGGAGGAGAGGGCCGACAGCAGCGCGTCGATCTCCGATTGCGAGAGAATCTCCGACATGCGAGGTCCTTACTGGATCACGAAATCCGTGAAGTAGACGCCCATGACCTTCTTGTCGGGGGCGATGCGATTGAGCGTCACCTTGAGCTCGTCCTTGATCAGGTCCCGGCCGCCGGGCGCCTTGAGGCGGGCGATCGACTGGCGCGACAGGGTCGAGATGATGGCGTCCTTGTAGAGAGGCTCATAAGCCGCCATGGCCGCCTTGATGGCCGCCGAAGGATCCTCGTTGCCCCCGCCGTGGCCACCCCCGCCCTTCTTCTCGCCCTCTGCGTGGGCCTCGCTGACCATGGCCAGCGCGACGGTGGTCTTGAGGTAGTGGCGCCCCGGATCCGACAGGTTCACGATGAACTCGCCGACCGGGTAGATCTCGGTGGCCGGCGCCTGCTTCTCTTCGTGGCCCTTGTCCTCGACGACCTTCCCCTTCTCGGTGATCACGTGCTTCTCGATAATCACCTGCTTGGGCATCGCGAAGCGGATCGCCACGAACGAGCTGAGGCTCGAGATCAGGGCGATGCCGACGGCTGCCATGATCACCTTGCCGTTCAGCGGACTATCCGACGGCGGTTTCTTCGCAGCAGCTTGCTTGGCACTGTTTGCCATGGTTCGGGTGGTGCCTCCTAGTATCGATCCGCGTCAGAGGGAGCCGCCGCAGGGGACTGCGCCGCGCGCAGCACCACGATATCGACGCGCCGATTCTGGGCACGGTGGGCTTCGGTGTCGTTGGGGACCTTGGGATAGTATTCCCCGTACCCTGCCGCTGATAACCGGCGGGGATCGTAGGAATGGCGCTCTATCAGGAACCGGACCAGGTTGGTCGCGCGCACGGCGGACAGCTCCCAGTTGGAGGGATAGCGCGCGGTCGAAATGGGCGTGTTGTCGGTATGACCCTCGATCCGCAGGGTGTGACCGGAGGTCTTGAGCATGCGCGCGATCCGATCGAGGGTCGGCACCGCCTTGGGGCGCAGGGCCGCATCCCCCGACATGAAGAAGCCCGCGTTGGAGATCGAGACCACCAGCCCTTCGGCCGTGACCGTCGCCTCCAGCTCATCGGCGAGCCCCGCCTCCGCGGCCATCTGCTCGACGTCTTTCGAGAGGCGCTCGAGCTCGAGTTGCTCGGGCATGACGATGACCTCTTCGTGGGGCAGGACGCCCTTGCCACCGTCCAAGAGGGTGTTTTCGCGGTGGCCGGCCCCCTTCATGTCGATCATGGCGCTGCTTGCGCCCATGGACTTGCTGAGGGACTCCTTGAGCTTCTCGTACTTGGCCAGATCCACCTGAGAGAGGGCGTAGAGCACGACGAAGAAGACCAGAAGCAGGGTGATCAGGTCGGCATAGGTCAGCAGCCAGCGCTCGGACGACGAGCCGCCATGGCCGCCTCCCGAGTGATTGCCGCGCCCGCGCCGCCCCGCCATCGCCCTAGACCTCCTGGGCGGCCTTCAGGCCGCGGCGCATCTCGGGCGAGAGGAAGCTCTTGAGCTTCTCCTCGACGATCTGGGGGTTGTCGCCCGCCTGGATGGCGAGGATGCCCGCGAGCATCATCTCGCGCACCAGGACCTCCTGCTCGCTGCGGCGCTTGAGCTTGGTCGCCAAGGGCAGCCACAAGAGGTTCGCGGTCCAGACGCCGTAGAGGGTCGCGGCGAAGGCCGTCGCGATCGCCCCGCCCAGACCGGCCGGGTTGCTGAGGTTGCCCAGCACGTGGATCAGGCCCATGACCGTCCCGATGATGCCCATGGTCGGCGCGTAGCCGCCCATGGCTTCCAGGATCCCGAAGGCGGCCGCATGGCGGCTCGCGATGAAGCTCAGCTCGGTCTCGAGCATGTCGCGGACGGTGTGCTGGTCGATGCCGTCGGCCACCATCTGCATCCCCTTCTCGAGGAACTCGTCACCCGCCTCGGCCACGTCCGCCTCGAGGGCGAGCAGGCCCTCCCGGCGCGCCTTCTCGGCGTAGCCGACCAGCTGCGGGATGAGGGAAACCGGGTCAAAGGGGTTCGCCTTGAAGGTCAAGGCGAGCATCCGGGGCAGGTTCAGGACGTCCTTGAGGGGGAAGGCGATCAGCGCGGCGCCGAAGGTACCCCCGAACACGATGATGAAGGCCGTGAGCTGCCAGAGGCTCGCGAGACCGTGGATGCCGCCCGACTCCATCGTGTTGGCGACGAGCATGGCCCCCCAGCCGAGGAGCAGTCCAAGAATGGTTGCGAGTTCCACTAGGCCTCCAGGGTGGCGACCGCGTCGGGCGCGGCCGCAAGAAACAGGCGAGCATCAGGATGGCACTGGCGCTTGAAGGCGGCCACCCGGGCGATAATTTCGTCGACGGGCTCCTGGACCACGTAGCGCTGGTTGGTGGTCAGCGCCACGATCGTGTCGGGGGTCGCCTCCACCGATTCGATCAGGTCACAGTTGACCACGAAGGCCACCCCGTTCAGACGGGTCAGCTTGATCACCGCTTCGCCTCTCCCTTCTCCCGATTCATCCGCTGCACGAACACCAAGACCTCCGCCACCACCGGGTAGAGCTCGGCGGGGATTGCCTCGCCCAGCTCCAGCACCGAGAGGCTCTCGACCAGGAGCGGATCGTGGTGGACCGCGACCCCGTGCGCGTCGGCCAGCTCGAGAATCTTCTCGGCCGTGAGCCCGCGGCCGCTGGCGACCACGATGGGCGCCTCGTCCTGCTCGGTCTCGTAGCGCAACGCCACCGCGCGCTTGTTGGCGTCCTCTCCTGCGGTCATGGCGGCCCCTATCCGTAGAAGTCCACGCCAGGCAAGCGTGACGGCGAATTCGCCTCACTCGTGCCGGGCGCCTTGCGGGGCGAGGCAGCCTTGCGCAGATTCAGGCTTCCGACGCGGATGCCGATCCCCTCGATGGCTTCGCGCAGCTCGGGCAAGCGCGGCTCCAGGAAAGACGCCGCCGCCGGGTCTTCCAGGGCAACTTGGCAGTTTACCTGGCGCTCGCGCAAAAGTAAATCGATGCGAACCCCGCGCAAATGAGGCGTGTCGAGGGCGATGACCACCCGCGTGGAGCCAGAAGGGCCCCCTGCCGCGTGATCGCCTTCACCTTGGCGCTCATGTACCCGGATTTCGCCGCTTCCTCTACTCCACCATAAAGGAATCGTGAAGACAAGCCCTTCGTTGCCCGCCGTGCGCATTTGCCCGAAGCGAACCTCGTCGCGCAGGGCCCGGGCGTCGGGGTCCGCCGGATGGCGATCCACCACGCGCTCCAGCACCTCGGCCAAGCGCTCGCGCGGCATGGCCGTCTGCTTGGCCTCCTCCTCGGGGGTGGACGCCTGGAGGGCCTGGGCCAGATCCGCCTCGGGCGGCGTCATGGCGGTGACCAGGCGACGCAAGGCCGCCTCGACCTGATGGCGACCGCCTTCGGGCAGAGCCAGGGCCTGGAGGCGCGCCAGGGCCTCCGCCTTCGGCGAAAGCGGCGCGGGCTGAAGGGGCACTTCCTCGGCGAGGGCCTCCTCGGGAACCCCAGCCTCGGCGGCGAAGGCTCGCAAGAGGGTGTCGAGCGCTTCCTCGAAAGCTGGCTGCTGAGCGGGGGCGAGGGCGCGATAGGTCTGGAGGATCACCTCGTGCAAGGCCGGACGGGGCAGGGCAGCGCCCTCGGGCATCGAGGCCTGCGAAGCGACCGGAGCGGCCTGGGCCGCTGCCTGAGGCGCCTCGGGAGACTCGTCGGCCTCCGGGGCGAAAGTAGTGAGCAAGTGAGACAGGGCCTCGGCCAGCGCCGGTCGGCGTTCGGGCGGCAGAGCGGCGAAGAGACGCTCCAGGCCATCGGCGAGCCGAGGCACGCGCGATGGCTGAGTATCGGAAGGCAAGGCCGATTCGTCCTCCGGGCCCCACTGCAGGGAGACCTTCTCGACCAGGAGCTTGAGGCGATCGCCCGACGTCTGGGAAGGATCCTGGCGTTCGAGGACCAGCTGGGCCGTCTCTGGGGTCACGGGCAAGCGTCGTACCACCAGAAAGGCGACCGCCGCCGCGTCGGCCTGGCGCACCGGCTCACCCGGTACCGCCAGACGCGAAAGGCCGCGCTCGACCTCCTTGAGCAGGACGGGGTCCAGGCGCCCTTGCTCGGCCACCAGGGCCCGGGCCGCCATCAGGCGGGTGGGATCGGCCGGCTCGCCGAGCTGTTCGAGGGCCTCGCCCAGATGGGCGTCGCTGAGCACGTCGCCGATGAGATCGATCGCCATGCCCTTGAGGGCTTCGAGCCGCGCGCGGACCTGATCCGCCAGGAGCGAAGCGCCCGGCTCCGGGGGAATCCCCCCCGAAGCCGGGAAGACACCGCCCTGAGTCGGGCCGACGCCATGCACTTCCACGGTTCAAGCCTTTCGATACGCCTGCCGCCAGCGTTAACGCTTGAGCGACATCAGCTCCTGGAGCACCTCGTCGGAGGTGGTGATGATCTTGGAGTTGGACTGCAGGCCGCGCTGCGCGACGATCATGTCGGCGAACGACGAGGCCAGGTCCACGTTCGAGTTCTCGAGGGAGCCCGGCGCGATGAGGCCGCGCGAGCCCGAACCCGCGACACCAACCTGGGGCTCGCCCGAGTTGGGGGTCGCCGCGAAGAGGTTGTCGCCGTTGATCAACAGACCGACGGGGTTGGTGAAGGTCGCCACCGCCACCTGGCCGAGGACGCGGGTGCGGCCGTTGGAGAAGACGCCCTGGATGGTGCCCGAGGCGTCCACCGCGACCCCGGTCAGCGAGCCGGACGAGTAACCGTCCTGGTCGACCATGACCGCCGTGCTGTTGTAGAAGTTCTTGGACTGGTCGGTCCTGGGGTCGTTGTACTGGGTCATGGCGCTCTGGTCGCCTGCGATGCCCAGGTTCAAGTTGATGTTGATCGGGTCGAAATCGCCCGCGTTGGCCGGATTGAGAACCAGCGGAGTCGTCACGTCGAATTTATCGAAGACGCCCTTGGAGTCGAAGGTCACGGTGCCGATGTCGACCGGGAAGGTCATGCCCGGGTCGAACTCGGCCGGGCTATCGGCGGTGAAGGCCACCTTCCACTCATTGGTCGCGGTCTTGGTGAACTCGATGTTGCCCTTGTGGACGTTGCCCTTGGAATCGTAGATGGTTACCGAGCTCTTGGCGCTGCTGCGCGCGATGACCGCGGGATCGGTCTCGGCCGGATCGAGCACCGGCGTCAAGGCTTCCAGGTTGGAGCCGATGCGGATGTTCTGGGTGGCCTTGGGGGTCAGGGTAACGCCCGCGGGCACCTTGAGGGGCTCAGGGGGACGGGCCGTCTCGACCTTGAAGCTGCCATCGGGCTGCTGGGCGGCATTCCAGCCCATGACCTTGAAGCCGTTCGAGATCTTGACCAGGTTGCCCTCACGGTCGAAGTCGAAGGAGCCGTCGCGGGTGTAGACCTGCTGCTTGCCGTCGCTGATGACGAAGAAACCCTCACCGCTGACGGCCATGTCGGTGGGCTTGCCGGTCGGATTCAGCGAGCCCTGCCCCATGATGAGGTCGATGGAGCCCACCGTGACGCCCAGACCCACCTGGCTGGGGTTGGTGCCGCCCAGGGCGCCGCTGGGCGCCGAGCCACCGCGCAGGGTCTGCAGGAACTGCTCCTGGAAGTTCACCCGCTGCGCCTTGTAGCCGATGGTGTTCACGTTGGCGATGTTGTTGCCGAGGACATCCAAGCGGATCTGCTGGTTGCGCAGGCCGGACACGCCGGAGTTGAGTGAACGAAGCATCTGGACTCCTCCTTATGGGGTCACATCGAAGCAATCAGGAAAGAATTCGGCCGACAGGAAGGCGCAACCTTCCGCCTTTTCTTGTATCGACCGGTCGAGCGGGAAATTTAGAGTACCTTAGGCGATTTGCTCGATCTGCTGGATCTGGACCGGTACCAAGGTGCCGTCGGTGGTGCCTTCGGGCTTGACCATGAGCTTGATCTCGCCGTCCATCCGGCGCGCCTCGACCACCTGGCCCGCGAAGTGGGTGTCCTCGGTGCGAACGGCCACCGTCTTGCCGATCAGGCTGGAGGCCTGGCTCAGCTGCCCGAGATCGGCCTGCTGAGAGAGGGTTTTGCTCAGGTTCTGCATCTCCTCGAGAGAGCTGAACTGCGCCATCTGGGCGATGAACTCCTTGTCCTCCATGGGATTCATGGGGTCCTGGAAGCGCAGCTGGGTGACCAGCAGCTTGAGGAAGTCGTTCTTGCCAAGGTCCGAGTGCTTCTTGGTGGTCGTCTGGACGGGATTGCTCCCGCCGTAGCCCGAAACGGGTCCGGTCTCTGCCATGAGGATTCGCCTCCTGAAGGGGGGATACTACGCTTGATAATCGACGGTCGCCGCGAGGTCCGCCCCCTCGGGCGTCGCCTCCGGACTTGCGTCCTCGACGAGCTCGCCCGCATCGTCGAAGCCGAAGCCGCGAGCGCGCGAGCGTGCCTGCCCGTCCTGCTGGGACTGCTGTTGGGCCTGCTGCTGCCAGCCGCCCGCCAGATCGAAGCCCTGGTCGGGGCGACGCTGGTCCTGCCCGACGTTGACCTCGAGCCGGTCGATCTTGATGCCCTGGTCGGCGAGCGTCTGACGCAGCTCGGCCATCTGGACCTGCATCATGTCGCGGGTCGCGCTGTGCTCGACGCGGATCGACGCGCTGAGCGTCCCCTGGTGCGAGACGACGCGGATCTGCATCCGGCCCAGGTGCTCGGGGCTGAGCTGCAGGCGCAGCTCGGACGGCTTGCCAGGCTCGCGTGCCGCCTGTTCGAAGGGGGTCTTGAGCGCCTCGCGCATGGGCAGGGTCTCGCTGCGCGGCGCGTCGCCCTCGATCACCCGTGCCTGCGGCTGCACGGCTTCGGCCGCCTGGATGGGGTGGTGCAGCTCCCAGGGACGCGCGGCTTCCGGGACGGCCGTCGCCTGAGCGGGGCTCGCCGTGGTGGTCACGGGCGCCTGCGCCTCGGCGGCCTTGGGCAGCGCCTCGGGGGCAGCGGCCTTGGCGTCGACGACGGGTGCCTGGGCCTCGCGCCGGAGCGCCGCTTCCAGGTGACGACGGTTCAGGGGGGCGTCGTGCCCCGTGAGGGTCATAGTCGCCTTGACGGTCTCGAGGGACTCGCTGACGTGCTGGCGCGCCACCGGCGCCACGGGCACCCGAGGCTTCTGCTCGGAGGCGGGCTGCTCCTCGGCATCGGCGGCTTCTTCGGGCAGCGCCTCGACCACGGTGGCTTCGAGCTCGGTCGCAGGCGCCACCGCCGCAGCAGCGGCCGCGTTCGCGAGCGCCGTGTCGGGAACCGGCATCTGGGCCTGCGGGATCGCAGGGGTCGGGCTCGGCGTCACCAGGTGAGCAAGCTCAGGCGTGGGGATCGCGAGCTGCGGCGCGGGCTGAACCAAGCTCGGCATCATCAGCTGAGGATCGAGCGTGGTAAGCAGCGGAAGGGCGGTCGGAACTTCGGCCTCGAGCGCGGGCTGCGCAGCCGGGGCAGCAGGGGCGACCGTCGAGGACTGGGCGCTGGCCGCTTCGGTCTTCGCAGGCTCCTGGCTCGGCTTGGCGTCGGGGGCCTTGGTGGCGGGCGCCGCCGGGCGGGGCGACTTGCGGTCGACGGGGCGGTCGGTGGGGCGCGCGGCCTCGGCGCGCCGGGCGCTGCGGTCCAGGGCGGTGGCGAAGCCGTCGCGGGGCGCGGCCTGAGGTGCGGTCTTGGAACGGGCAGGAGCGGTCTCGGCGCCCGGGAAGATCTGGATGGGTCGAGTCAACGGAGTTCCTCCTCGTCGCAGGGGCTACAGCCCCCCTTCTCCCATCTTCGGCGGCGGCGCGGGAAAGTTGAGGGCATTCGTCCGCGGAAAGCGGATCGTCGCGAGCTCGTCGATGAAACGGGCCTCCGCCTGGTCGATTTTGCGCTGATACTCAGCCTTGGCGCTCGCCTTGAGCTTCTCCAGGACCTGAACCTTCTGAGCGGCGGTCATCAGCTCGGCGCGCACTACCTCGGCCGCGCGCTCGGCCTGGGCAATCGCCCCCAGCTGGTGGTGAGCCGCATCGATCAGGCGGCCCATGTGGTCGTGGCCGAACTGCATGGCCTGCAAGTCGAGCGGGCCTGCGGCCTGCATGTCGAGCAGGTCCTGCCGCGCCCGCACCTGGGCCTCGACGAGGGCGGCGTGACGATCGCGCTCGGTGACGACCTTGGCCTGGGCTTCCGCCAGGAGCTGGGCCTTCTGGTCCTGCACCCGCACGGCGAGATCCAGGACGGTCTGGAGGCGAAACTTGAAGCCCTTGGCCATTACGACTCGAACAGGCTCTGGAGGGCCCCGACCGTCTCGTCCATGGCCATGGGCTCGTTCACCCCTTGGCGCAAGAAGAAGTTGACCGCGTCGATCCGGGCGATGGCCTGGTCGATGGCGGGGTTGGATCCCGCGGCGTAGGCGCCGATGTTGATCAGATCCCGCGCCTCGCGGTAGGTCGCAAGCGTCTCGCGCAGGCCGCCCGCGGCCCGCAGGTGCTCGGTCGGCACGATCTCGGTCATGACGCGCGAGACCGACGACAGCACGTCGATGGCCGGGTAGTGGTTCTGCGCGGCCAGATCCCGCGAGAGGATCACGTGGCCGTCCAGGATGCCTCGCACCGTGTCGGCGATGGGCTCGTTGGTGTCGTCGCCCTCGACCAGCACCGTGTAGAGGGCGGTGATGGCCCCCACGTCGGAAGTGCCCGAGCGCTCCAGAAGGCGCGGCAAAAGGGCGAAGACCGACGGGGTGTAGCCCTTGGTCGCGGGCGGCTCGCCGACGGCGAGGCCCACCTCGCGCTGGGCCATGGCAAAGCGCGTCACCGAGTCCATCATCATGATCACGTTGGCGCCCTGGTCGCGGAAGTACTCGGCGATCGCCGTGGCGACGAACGCCCCCTTGAGACGCTGCAAGGCGGGCTGGTCCGAGGTCGCGACCACCACCACCGAGCGCGCGAGCCCCTCGGGCCCCAAGTCCCGTTCCAGGAACTCGCGCACCTCGCGTCCTCGCTCGCCGATCAAGGCGATCACGTTGAGGTCCGCCTGGGCGCTTCGCGCGATCATGCCGAGCAGGGTCGACTTGCCCACACCCGAGCCCGCGAAGATGCCGATGCGCTGACCCTCGCCACAGGTCAGCAGGCCGTCCATCGCCCGCACGCCCAGGGGCAAAGGCTTGTGGATGCGCTGGCGGGTCAGGGGATTGGGGGGCGGCGCCTCCAGCGGCGCGCGGTGGGTGGCCAGAAGCGGCCCCTTGCCGTCGATGGGGTTGCCGAGGCCGTCGAGCACGCGACCCAAGAGGTGCGGACCGACCCGGACCCCGAGGGTCTCGCCGGTGGCGGCCACCGGGCTACCCGGCTTGACCCCCTCCATGGGACCGAGGGGCATCAGCAGGACCCGATCGTCCTTGAAGCCGACCACCTCGGCCATCAGCGGCGGACGGTTCGAGCCGAGCGAAATGCGGCAGAGCTCACCCAGGCTCGCCTGAGGCCCGAAGCTCTCGATCACCAGGCCAATCACCTGGGCGACCTTGCCCTCGACCCGGATGGGATCAGCCCCCTCGACCCGCGAGAGGGCCCCCGCCAAGAGGCCCTTCATCAGCGCCCGAAGCCCTGAGACGAGAAGCCGCCGCCGAAGGGGCTCCCCTTGGCACCCTTGGTGGGCGGAGCGGGGGGCGCCTTGCGAAGCTCCCCGTAAGCCCCCGAGAGGCTCGGCTCGGCCTCGGGCTCGGCGTCGAGCACCGCGCGGGCGAGCTCCTCGAACTGGGTCGCGAACGTCGCGTCGACCCGGCCGGCCCGGGTCTCGACCACACACCCGCCCGCCCCGATCGCCGGATCGCTCACGACCTCGAACCGGGGGGCGGCAGCCTGCTTGGCCGTGCCGAAGGGACTCGCCGGGGGCGGCCCCATGTGGGTCGCGTCCTGGGGATTGAGGCGCACGCGCACGACGGCATCCGCTCCGACCTTGGCCACGGCGGCATCCACCAGCCCTTTGACCAGGGCCGCGTCGCGGGGCTCCTTGAGCAGCACCTTGGAAGCGATGAGCAGGCCCAGGCGCAGCAGATCGGGCTCCAGCTCGGCGAGCTTGGCCTCACGCTCGGCGGCGAAGGCCTCGGCGGCCGCTCGCAGGGCCTCGATGCCCTGAAGCCAGGCCGCAAGCCCCTCTTGATAGCCGTCGTCACGGCCCTGGGTGAGGCCGTCCTCGTAAGCCGCGCGCGTCACTCGCTCGATCAGGTCGCTGGCCTCGGCCTCGGCCTGCGCGAGCAGGGCGTGAGCCTTGCGCTCGGCCTCGGCCAGCACCTCGGCGGGATCCGGCAGGGCGGGGGCCGCGGCCTCCTCGGCCGGGACGTTCTCGGGCGGGGGGACGTTGACGACCCACTTCCCGTCGATCCAGCGGGTCTGATCGCGCTTGATGATCTTGCCGCTCATGCCGGGGCCGCCTTAGCTCAACAGCTCGTCGCCGCCGCCGCGGGAGACGATGATCTCGCCGCGCTCCTCGAGCGCTCGGATGATCGAGACGATCTTCTGCTGGACCTCTTCCACGTCGCGCACGCGCACCGGGCCCATGAAGTCCAGCTCGTCGCGGACGATCTTGCCCATGCGCTCGGACATGTTCTTGAAGACCTTGGCGCGGACTTCCTCGTTGGAGCCCTTGAGGGCGAGCGACAGCTCCTTGGTGTCCACCTCGCGCAGGATGCGCTGGATCGAGCGGTCGTCGAGGATGACGATGTCCTCGAAGACGAACATAAGCTTCTTGATCTCCTCGGCCAGATCCGGGTTCTGCTCTTCGAGCGACTCCAGGATGGTCTTCTCGGTGCCGCGATCGACCGAGTTGAGCATGGAGACCAGGGCCTTGATACCGCCCGCGTTGGTGAAGTCCTGGCTCATGACCGCCGAGAACTTGCGCTCGAGCACCTTCTCGACCTCGCGCAGCACCGCGGGGGTGGTGCGGTCCATCTGGGCGATGCGGGTCGCCACGTCGGTCTGAAGATCGCTCGGCAACCCCGAGACGACCAGGGCCGCCTGCTCCGGCTTCATGTAGGCCAGGATCAGGGCGATGGTCTGGGGGTGCTCGTTCTGGATGAAGTTGAGGATCTGCATGGGATCCGCCTGCCGGATGAACTCGAACGGCAGGGCCGTCAGGCTCTCCGAGAGGCGGTGCAGGATCTCCTCGGCCTTCTCGGGACCGAGGGCCTTGGTCAACAGCTCACGGGCGTAGCCCACGCCGCCGGTGCTGATGTACTGGTTGGCCTGGAGGACGTGATAGAACTCCTCGAGGATGTCCTCGGTGTCCTCCGGCGGGAGCTTGCCCAGGTTCGCGACCTCGAGGGTCAGGGCCTCGATGTCCTCGTTGTTGCCCAGGTACTTGAGAATCTGGCTCGACGTCTCGGGGCCGAGCGCCACCAGGAGCGCGGCCGCCTTTTGCTTGCCCGTTAGATGCTGCTGCCGTGCCATGTCTTACTCGTCCTCGAGCATCCAAGATTTCAGCAGCTTGGCCACGTCCGAGGGCTGCTGCTTGACCACCTTGGTGATCTCCTTCTGCAGATGGGTCTTGCGGTCGTCTTCGCCGATGGTGCCGATCGAGACGGGCTGCCCGAGGCGGCCGTCCACGTCGAAGCCGTCCAGGTTGAGCGGGGTGTCGTCGAAGGTCTCGGCGCGGGCCGCCAGGCCGCGGCGCAGCAAGAAGAGCGCCACGATGCCGATCAGCACGCCGGCCAGGATCTTGAGGTAGCCCTGGACCGTCTCCTGCTGCTGGGCCTTGGCGAGGGCCTCCTCTTCGGCCTTCTGACGGGTGTCGTTGAACTTCTGGGCCGTCACGACGATCGTGTCGCCACGGGCCACGTCGCTGCCCGCCGCCGCCGAGACCATCTGCTTGAGATCCGCCAGCTGCTGGGGGTCCAGCTCGCCGTTGACCGCGACCGCGACCGACAGGCGCTTGATCTCGGCCGGGGCCTTGATCTTGCGGGTGACGTTCTTGTTGACCTCGAAGTTGCGGACCACGTCGCTCTTGTTGTAGGCGCCGGGCACCCCCGCCGACTCGGAGGCCGGGTAGGTGGGCAGGCTCGCGTTGGCCCCGCCGTTGATGTTCGAGGTCACGCCCGGCACGCCGCCGTTGGGGCCGCCCTGGCCGTTGTAGCTCTCGTGCAGCTCCTTGGTCGAGCGCAGGATGCCGGTCTGGGTGCCGTCCTGGTTGCGGACGACGGGCTGATAGGTTTCCTCGTTGGTCTCGACCTGGCTGAAGTCCAGATCCGCCGCCACGGTCACCACCGAGTTGTTGGGGCCGAGCACCCGATCGAGGGTCGCCTGGAGGTTCTTGCGCAGGCCACCCTCGACCTGCTTCTTGACCTCCATCTGGGAGAGGGTCAGCTCGGGCGACGCCAGGCTGTCCTCGCGACCGAAGCCCGCCTCGTCGGAGTAGTTCCGGCCGTCCACGTCGGTGATGACGACGTTGGCCTCCTTGAGACCCTCGACGCTCTTGGCCACCAGGTGGGTGACGGTCTTGACCTGCTCGACCTTGAGCTTGGCGCCCGACTTGAGCTTGACCACCACGGCGGCCGAAGGATCCTCGGCACTATCCGAGAAGAGGTCCTTCTCGGGGATGACCAGGTGAACTCGCGCGCTCTCGATGCCGTCCAGCGACTGGATGGTGCGCACCAGCTCCCCTTGCAGGGCGCGCTGGTAGTTGAGCTTCTGGAGGGCGTCGGTCATGCCGAACTGGCTCTTGTCGAAGAGCTCAAAGCCCACGGTGCCGCCCTGGGGCAGGCCCTTGGCGGCCATCTCCAGGCGCAGCTCGTGGACCTTGGACTTGGGGACCATGATGGCGGTGCCCGAGACCTGGTAGGGGACCTTGGCCTCCTTGAGCTTTCCGATGACCTGACCGGCGTCCTGCTCGTCCATGTTGGTGAAGAGGGGCGACCACTCGGGGGTCTGCGCCCAGAGCACGAGCATGACGATGGCCACCACGCTCGCGGCGGCGACCGCCCCGAAGATGATGCGCTGAATCCGCGTCAGGCCGGTCCAGATGCGGATGATGTCTTGCTGAAGCTGCTTGATGAAGTCGTTCATTTAAGGGCTAGACGGACATCCGCATGATTTCTTGGTAGGCGTCGAGCAGCTTGTTGCGCAGCTGCATGGTCAGAGCGACCGAAATTCCTGCTTTCTCGGTGGCGATCATGACGTCGTGGAGCTCCACGTTCCCGCCGGTCGCAAGCTCGTTCTTGAGGGCGTCCGCCTGGAGCTGCGCCGCGTTGACGCTGTCCAGGAACGCCCCCAGGGGCTTGCCGAGCTCGGCGATCGCGTTGGGTGCCGTCACCGGCGCCACGGGATGCGCGAAGAGGGACTTGGCCGGCTTGTCGGGCAGGGCCATGGGCGCTTCGGCGCGCTTGCGCTGGGCCTCGTCGAAGAGGCTGCCGAAGTTCTGGTCGGGTGCGACCTGCGGTTGACCCAGCTTGGGGAAGGGCAGGCCGAGGCCAGGCGCCCCGGGGATGGGGATGAAGGGGGGAAGCCCTGCCATGCGCCTAAATCTCCAAGGCCTTGTTGGCGGCGCCCTTGAGCGCCTGCACGACGGTGACGTTCGCTTCGTAGGAGCGGGTCGCCGAGATCATGTCGGTCATCTCGGCGACGGGGTTGATGTTCGGGAAGGCCACGTAGCCCTGGTCGTTGGCATCAGGGTGGCCCGGGTCGTAGACCAGCCGGAAGGGGGCCTGGTCCTCGACGATCCCCGCCACGCGGACCCCGGTGCCGGGAAGGCCGGGGCGGTTGCTGGGCTTGGCTTCGAAGACGACCATCTCGCGCCGGAAGGGGGTGCCCTTGTCGGTGCGGGTCGTGTTGGCGTTGGCGAGGTTGCTCGCGATGGTGTCCATCCGCAGGCGCTGGGCGGTCAAGGCGCTGCCGCTGACGTTGAGGGCGTCGAAGGTGCTCATGGGTCCTCCTTCGGAACCTAGTTGGCGCCGCGGATGATGGAGTTCAAGCCACTAAACTTGCGCTTCATCAGATCGGCCATAGCGTTGTAGGTGACGTTGGTCTGCGCCAGCCGGGTCATCTCGGCGTCGATGTCGACGTTGTTGCCGTCGTTGCGCATGGTCACCTCGCCGGAGCGCGAGACCGTGGCCTGGAACTCGTCCAGGCTCTGGGGACCGTCCAGCCGGTAGTGCCCGGGATGGGTCGCCGCCACCGGCACCGTGAAGGCGCCGGGCTGCGAAATCGACTTGGCGAGGGCGCCCTCGAAGGCGACCTCGAAACGCTTGTAGTGAGGGGTATCGGCATTGGCGACGTTCTCGGCGATCGCCTTTTGACGCATCGAGAGGCCATCCAGCGCCCTCGCCATGACCTCTGTGTTCGTGCCGTACAGCTTATCCAACACGGAGCGAACCTCCCCGGCTCAAGGCCGGTCTCCTCTGGGGACCACCGCACCCTCCCTGGCGCTGCGGCTCGAATTGACTGTAGCAAGCCAGCCTTGGCTCGCATCCGCTTGGGGCTTCATACCCGTGAGCGACCTTCCTCGAAACCAGAAACTCACGCTAGCTTCACAGATAATAGCAGAAACCGCGCGCAAAGGGCTGTGATGGAAGGCCAAAGCCCCTCCCTTCTAGAGATTAACAGGTGAGAGGGGGTCATGCGAAGGGCCAAATGGCCCAGCCGACGAAGGTTCAGAAAATAGAACGGTCCAGGACCGTTCCGGCGCGCGAGACGATGGCCGCCACCACCTCGTCGGGACTCAGGCCGTCGCTGTCGAGCAAAACGGCATCCTCGGCCGGCTTGAGGGGCGAGTGGGCGCGGCTGGAGTCGATGTCGTCGCGGCGGGCGATCTCGGCTTCGAGGGCCGCCAGGTCCACCGTGTGACCGGCGCGCTCCAGGTCCTTCGCCCGGCGGCGCGCCCGCTCGGCGGGGCTTGCGACCAGGAAGATCTTGACGGGCGCCTGGGGGAAGACCACCGTCCCGATGTCGCGCCCCTCGGCGACCACGCCGCCCGCACGGCCGATGGCCTGCTGCAGGGCGACCAGCTCCTCGCGGACACCCGCCACCTTGGCGACCTCCGAGACGCGCCGGGTCACCTCGGGGGTGCGGATCGCCTCGGTCACGTCCACCCCGTCGATCGCAACCCGATCGCCCTCGGGGCCCGGGGTGAAGGCGATCCGGCAGCGCTTGGCGAGCGCGGTGAGGGCGCTCTCGTCCCCCAGATCCAGCCCCTCGTTCAGGGCCTTCCAGGTGAGGGCGCGGTACATGGCGCCGGTGTCGAGGAAGACCAGGCCGAGGGCCTGGGCCACGCGACGCGCGACGGTACTCTTGCCGGCACCCGCAGGGCCGTCGATGGCGATTACCAAGGGATTCATCTAGCGAGTCTCCTTCGGAGCGAGCGCGACGAGCGCCGCGTCGGGGCCGTGGGGGTCGAGGATGGCGTTGTCGATCAGGCGGGTCGTGCCGACCTGGGCGGCCACCAGGGCCACAGTGCCGGGGCCGGCCACAGCGGCGGGCGCAAGCGCGTCCACGTCCACCGCTTCCAGGTACTGCACCGTCAGGCGCGGCTCGGCTTCGAGGTAGGCGCGGGCCGCCGCGAGGGCCTCGGGCAGGGGGCCTTCGGAAGCCTCGCGCAAGAGCAGGCCCAGGGCCCGAGAGAGGCGCAGGGCCGCCGCGCGGTCCTCGGCGCTGAGGTAGGTGTTGCGGCTGCTGAGAGCAAGGCCATCTTCTTCGCGCACGATGGGGCAGCGCACGATCTCGGTGGGAATGGCGAGGTCCCGGACCATCTGGGAAAGGACGCGCCACTGCTGGAAGTCCTTCTGGCCGAAGTAGGCCCGATCGGGGCGAACCAGGTTCAGGAGCCTGGCCACCACCGTGGTGACGCCGGTGAAGTGGCCCGGCCGGAACGCACCGCAGAGCTTGTCGGTCAGCGCGCTCGAGACCGCGACCTCGGTGGAAAAGCCCGGCGGATACATCTCCGAAACCGACGGCACGAAGAGCACGTCCACCCCGGCCGCCTCGCAGAGGGCGCGATCGCGCGCAAGATCCCGCGGGTAGCGCGAGAGGTCCTCTTGGGGGCCGAACTGCTTGGGGTTGACGAAGATCGAGACCACCACGACCTCGCACGCGCGCCGAGCCTCGTTCATGAGACTCCGGTGGCCCTCGTGGAGAAAGCCCATGGTGGGCACGAAACCGACGAGGCCCTTGCCCCGCGCGTCGAGCGCTGCGCGCAACGCCGCGACGGTATCGACGATGATCAAGCCGGAAATCCTTTCAGATCGCAGCAACCGACGCCGCGTTCAAAGCAGGTTCGATTCTAGCACTCCCACGGCCCAGCGACCATAAGAGCCAACTGGCGAGGGTGATGGCAGCGCCAAACCCTTTCGCCGCCCCGGCCATTTCGCGAGGGCGATCGCCCCTCGTAGGATCGGCCCTGTGCGTAGGGCCGGTGGTGCGTGGTAGGCCGGCCAAGCGGAGCTTCTGAGGAGCGACACGTCCCATGAGCGTGAGTGACTTCGATCTGCTCGGGTGCCCGGTGAGCGACTATGCCACCGGCAAGCTGCTCGGCCGCGTCAAGTGCGTGATGCGCGAGGCCCCCAGCGCGGGCATCGCCCGGATCGCGCTCGAGTGCGCAACCGAGGCCGAAGGCGCCTCGTGGGAGGAGCCGCTCGAAGTGACGGGCCAACACGAGCCGCGCTCGCAGCACGACTACATGGTCGGGCAATTCGCCACGGTCGGCCTCAGCGACGGGGAAGGCCGCCCCATCGTCGAGACGGGCGGCCTCATCACCCCGCAGGTGCTGGATCGGGCCCGCCGGGCGGGGCTGCTGCACCGCCTCGGCGCGACCTTCGCCAAGGATTGACTACGCCTTTTTGCCCAGCACGCTGTGGCGGAAGCCGTACGAGAAGTAGCAGATCAGGCCGATGGTGAGCCAGATCCCGAAGCGGATCCAGGTCTCATGGGGCAGCGAGATCATCATGTAGCCGCAGGCCCCGACCGTGCCCAGCGCGATCACCGGCAGCATGGGAGCGCGGAAGCCGCGCTTCCACTCGGGATGCTTGACGCGCAGCACCCACACCCCGATCGCCGCCATGATGAAGGCGAAGAGGGTCCCGATGTTGGCGAGCTCCGCCACCAGCGAGATGGGGGTGAAGGCCGCGAGGCAGGCGATCGCCACCCCGGTCATGATGGTGGTGACGTAGGGGGTGCCGAAGCGGGGGTGGACCTTGGTGAAGACCTTGGGCAGCAGGCCGTCGCGGGCCATGGCGAAGAAGATGCGGGGCTGGCCCATCATCAGCACGACCAGCACCGAGGTGATGCCCGTGACCGCGCCCACCGAGAGGAGGGCGGCCGCCCAGCCCTTGTTGACGTAGTCGAGGGCGAACGCGAGCGGTGCCGGGTTGTTGAGCAGTTCGGGGTAGAGCGACTGGGGCACGACGCCGGTGAAGATGGCCGCGATCACGATGTAGAACACGGTGCAGACCAGCAGCGAGGCGATAAGGCCGATCGGCAGGTCCCGCTGGGGGTTCTTGACCTCCTCGGAGACCGTCGAAACGGCGTCGAAGCCGATGTAGGCGAAGAAGATGGTCGCCGCCCCGGTCATGACCCCGCCGAAGCCCTTGGGCATGAAGGGGGTCCAGTTGCCCGGGTTGACGTGGCCGAGCATCAGGGCGATGAAGAGGATCAGGACCAGCACCTTGAGGATGACGAACAGGGTGCTGACGTTGGCGCTCTCCTTGATCCCGCGGATCAGCAGGGTCATGACCGCCAGAGCGATCACGAAGGCCGGCACGTTCATGATGGCGCCCGGGACCACGCCCGGGGCGTTCACGAAGGCACTTGGCAAGGTGATGCCGATGTTGTGGAGGATTTTGACGAAGTACCCCGACCATCCGATGGCGACAGCGGATGAGGCCACCACGTATTCCAGGATGAGAGCCCACCCGATGAGCCAGCCGAAGATCTCGCCGAAGGCCGAATAGGCGTAGGTGTAGGCGCTGCCCGAGGCCGGGATCATCGAGGCGAGCTCGGCGTAGGCGAGGGCGGCGAAGGCGCAGGCGATCCCCGCGAAGATGAAGGAGAGGATGATCCCGGGCCCGGCCCACTTGGCGGCCGCGGTGCCCGTGATGACGAAGATGCCGGTGCCGATGATCGCCCCGATGCCGAGCGCGGTCAGGTCGAGGGCGCCGAGGACCCGTTTGAGGCCCGAGTCCTGAAACTCGCCCACGGGCTTGCGAACCATCAGGCGTCTCAAGATGGAAGGGGGCATCCGGTCTTCGGTTTGGGTCACGCTCAACTTCATCTCCTCGTCGACGTGTAGCCGGCGGCCCGCGAGGCGCGCCAGCGGTCCAGGATATCACAAGCGCGCCCTTGGCGCGAAATTCCAGCCACTATAACAAAGGGGGCGAAAACGTATCAAGTCACCCCTTGCAGATGAGGGCAAATCAGCAGGCAAACATGGTCCATCCCGCCGATGGCGGCACGACCCTCGCCCCCTAGAATCGCAGCAAGCGACACTTGACAGGGGGTGCGTCATGCCGCGAAATAGCCGCTTTTCGGCCAAATTCCAGGGGTTGGCCGTACCGCTCGCAGGCCTGGCCCTGATCGGGGGCGGCCTCCCGTCCAGCGCGTGGGCAGCGCCCCCAAGCGGCTGGATCGAGCCGCCTCCGGCGGTCGTCATCAGCGCCACCCAGCGCACCCAGACCGACCTGGAGATCCTGCAGGCCGCCATCGAGGCCTATCGCGGGCAGCACTTCTTCAAGTACCCCGAGGCATCGAGCCTGCCCGAGCTGGTGCGACTGCTCTCCGCGCGGCGGCTCCTGCCCACCGGCTACAAGCCGAGCTTCACGGTGGCCGAGTTCCGGGCCGACCGCAAGGGCTACAAGATCAGCGCCCAAACGGAGGGCGAGGTGCTCACCATCGAGACGCCCGAGCGTTTCGATCCCTTCTGGTCCTTCCTGTGGTGAGGCCCCAAGGCATGAAAAGGGCCCGGTCGGTTTCGACCGGGCCCTCGACGTTTTCGAAGCGGCGTTAGAGCAGGCTCGTGATGCGGGCGCGGAGCTTGCGCATGCACTCCTGGCCCTGGTCGAAGCCGACCATCCGCGAGATCGCCATGCCCAGGCGATCCGACAGGTCGACCATCTGACCGAAGGTCACGTTCTCGAGGTCGGCGAGGCCCATCTCCCGGCAGGCCGAGTCGACCAGGTTGTTGGCGACCTCGTACCCCACGTACTCCATGACGATCAGGGCGAAGGAGTCGAAGCGGGTGCGCTGGATGGGGGCCGAGGCCAGGTCCGGGCCGTGGTCGGCGCTGTGGGCGACGGCCGCACCGGTGTAGAGGAGGCTCTTGAGGGCGCCGCAGGTCTCCAGCTCGCCGAGGCGCGACTCCGCGAAGAACTGGGCGAGGGTGAACGAGCGGGGCAGCTTGCGCATCCAGTGGGGGATCCACTCGGGCGGGTCCTGGCGGTCCCACTGGAAGGCGTCCAGGGCGTCCTGGGTGTAGGAGACCGCGGTCGTCAGGTCCGCGATGAGGCCCTTGTAGTGGTGGCACTCGTCCATGCGGCGCATGCCTTCGAGCAGGACCCAGTCCACCTGACGCGAGATGTTGTGCTCGGGGATCTCCTCGGGGGCGCACTCGACGACCTTGAAGGTGCCGACCTTCCACCAGCAGATGATCCGGAACATGGCGTCCTCGCCGCGCAGGGCGTTGACCGCCGCGTACTTGAGGTTGCCGCCCACGAAGTACATCTCGGCAGCCTGGCCGATCTCGACTCGCGACAGCTCTAGCTTGGCCGTCTTCTGCTCCAGCTTGATGAGCTGTACCAGGTTGGGGAAACTGATAGAGGCGATATTGCCTTCCAGCAACGTGAGGTTCGCCAAGAGTCGGTCCCTTTCCGCATCGGTTCTGGGGAGAGCCCAGCCGCAAGAGGGCGGGCGCACCCCTCATTATACCTCAGGTCGGCCCCTACTTAGGGCGGCTAAAAATACTGGTCCTCTTGCAGTGAGTCACAGGGACCCGTCGCCGCGAGCGCGGCTTTATCAGGGGCTCTTACTCGCGACCGCCGGGCGCCTGCGCCCGAGGGCTGCCAGCAGCGGCACGCGGAGCACGACCAAGAGGCCCGCATAGGTCCCGAGGCCAAGCGCACCCAGGATCACGAGCTGCAGGAGAGCGCCGAACTGACCTTCACCGGGCAGCCACCAGCGGGCGACGCCGGTCAGCGCGGTGGCTGCCAGGGCCGCGACGAGGGCCTTGAGGGCGGTCGGTGCGGTGGGCGAGAGGCCCAGCTTGCCAAGATCCCGGCGCAAGAGCAGGCCCAGGATGAGCATGTTCAGCACGGTCACGAGGGTCGTGGAGAGGGCGAGTCCCTTGAGGCCGTAACGCACGAAGTAGGAGTTCAGCAGGAAGTTGGTGCCGATGGAGGCGATGGTCACCATGAGCGGGACGCGGCTCTTGTTCTGGGCGTAGAAGACCCGGGTGAAGAGGTCGCGGGTGGCGTAGGCCACGATCGAGAGGGCGACGATCGCAAGCACCGTGGCGGTGGCGGCCGTGTCCTGGGCGGTGAAGGCGCCACGCTCGAAGGCCAGCCGCACCGCGCTCTCGCCGAGCACGATGAGCAGCCCCGTCATGGGCAGAGTCGTCAGCACGATGGTCTGGAGGCCCTTGTTGAGCCAGCCGTGCAGGCCGTCGCGATCGCCCGCGGCCGCCGCCTCCGTCAAGCGGGGGAACATGGGCACCAACAGGGCCGTGAGCATGATCCCAAGCGGCAGCTGGATGAGCAGGTTCGAGTAGTTGAAGACACTGATGGCCCCCGAGCCCACCTTCGAGCAGAAGGCCGTGCCAATGGCCACGTTGATCGAGCCCACCGAGCTCGACAGGGCCGCCGGGACCAGCATCCGCAGCATGTCGACGAAGCCCGGGTGGGTGAGAGGCGCCGGGCGCAGGGGCGCGCCCTGGGCGATCTCCTTCCAGTCGCGCACGACGGGCCAGGCCTGCAAGAGCAGCTGACCCACGGCGCCCGCAAGGGTGCCCCAGGCGATCGCGAGCGGCGACGAGGTCAAGAAGACCAGCCCGATGACCGCGAGGCTCGACACCATGGGCGACAGGCTCGAATTGGCGAACTTGCCCCGGACGTTGCTGACGCCGCACAGGGCCCCCACCAGGCCGCCGATCATGATGAGCGGGGCCATGATGCGCAGCTGGACGACGGCCAGGTCGTGCGCCTCGGAGGAAAGGCTCGGCCCGGTGACGGTGATGACCCACGGCGCCAGGGCGAAGACCAAAGCGGCGAACAGCCCCGTCAAAAGGGCCGTGCCCAAGAGGATGGTGAGCAGCACCCCCGGGACCTGGTCGCGCTCTCCTCGGGTCTCGAGGCGGGTCACCGCCCCCATGGTCGCCAGGTGGAAGGGGCCGTTGAGGCCGCCGAGCATGATGAGGAAGAGCGCGGGCAGGATGTAGGCGACGGTGTTGGCGTCCTTGACCAGGCCCGCCCCGTAGGCGCCGGCGACCACGCTCTCGCGCAGGAAACCCGCCCCCTTGCTCACGAGGAGCAGGGCGGCCATCACGCCGCTCGCCCGAGCGAGCTTAGACGCCACGGCGGCCCTCGAGATCGGCCAGGATCCACGTCACCGCTTCGAGCAGGGTGGGCGCCACGAAGTCGGGCTCGACCTTCCACTGGTACTCGCCCGCAAGCACCCGCTCGCCGTAGCCCGAGGTCAAGAGCACCGTCTTGCAGCCGGCGTTCTGGCCGAGCTCCACGTCGGTGGCCTTGTCGCCGACCACGTAGGAAATCGACCGGTCGATATCGTGCTTGGCGCTGGCCTCGTCGACCATCTGGGTCTCGGGCTTGCGGCACTTGCAGGCCTTGGTGTAGCGCATGTCGGTGCCGTCCGGCAGGTGCGGGCAGTAGTAGAGGTCGTCGAGGAAGGCCCCCTCTTCGAGCAAGAGGTCCGTCAAACGCTGGTGCAATACGTGGATGTGGCTCTCGGGGTAGTAGCCACGGGCAGGGCCCGACTGATTGGTGGTCAGGATCGCGAGCACGCCCGCCTCGTTGAGACGACGGATGGCCTCGCCGGCACCGGGAATGAGGTTGAGGTTGTGGGCCTCGTGGATGTAGCCGACTTCTTCGTTGATCGTGCCGTCACGATCGAGGAACACCGCAGCGCGCTTCACCTTGGGGCCGCTCCTTTGCACTAAGGGTCGCATGGACTCTCAACTTGACTGGACAGGGGCCCATTATAGCCCAGGCGGGGCGGGCGCGGGAGCCGTCGCCCCCGGCGCGGGCAAACCCATGCTAGAATGGCCCGATCTCACGCCCCTTGCCGGCCATTGCCGCCCCTTCCTGCTCTCGGAGGCCCCATGCGCACCGACCGGATCTTCGCCCTCTTCTTGATCGCAGCTTGCCTACTTGCGGCCCTCTCCGGCTGGTGGCGCGCTCCGCGCGAGCGCGCGAGCACGTCGCTCACCATGGACGGGGCGGGCAGCGCCCAGGTCGCCATCATCGACGTGTACGGCACCATCGCGGACGGCACGCCGGACGAAGGGCTGTTCGGCAGCCGTGCGGCCTCGGCCACCCGCCTGATCAAGGCGATTCGTTCCGCCGAGAAGGACCAGGTCAAGGCCATCCTCCTGCGCATCAACTCACCCGGCGGCACCGCCGCGGCCTCGCAGATGGTGTACGAGGAGCTGATGCGCCTGCGCAAGGCCGGCAAGATCAAGATCGTCACCGGCATGGGCGACGTGACGGCCTCGGGCGGCTACTACATCGCCGCGGCCTCCGACCACATCGTCGCCAACCCCGCGACCACCACGGGCTCCATCGGGGTGATCCTGCACGTGCAGAACGTCCAGAAGCTCTTCGACAAGCTCGGCATCGGCGAGACGACCATCCAGAGCGGCCCCCGCAAGGACATCCTCTCGCCCTTCCGGCCCATGCGCCCCGACGAGCGCGCCATCCTGCAGGCCCTGGTCGACGACACCTACCAGCAGTTCCTCTCCGCGGTCGTCGCGGGCCGCAAGATGCCCCTCGACAAGATCAAGCCCCTCGCGGACGGGCGGGTCTTCACCGGCAGCCAGGCGCAGAAGGTCGGCCTGGTGGATAGCCTGGGCAACTACCAAGACGCCCTCACCAAGGCCGCGAGCCTCGCCGGCATCAAGGGCGAGCCCAAGACCCGCAACTACACGAGCGGCAGCTTCTTCGAGGGGGTCTTCCCCAGGCTCGAGAGCAAGCTCCCCGGCTGGGCGTCGAGCCTGCTCGCCCACGAGCCCAAGGCAGGCTGGAACAAGATCCCCCTCACCCTGATGGAGTAGGGCCATGCTCGAATCGGTCTATCAATCGATCTTTAGGCCCCGCTCGCCCTTGCTCCCCCTCTCCATGGCGGGAGCCTGGGCGCTCTTCCTCGTGCTCAGCGTCCTCGAAGGCCTCGACCTCGCGGGCACCTTCGGCGCGGGCGGGGCGGGGGTGCTCTTCCTGACGCTCGGGCTCTTCGCCCTCAAGGTGATCGGGTGGTTCTGGCTGTCGTCGGCGGCTTCCCTCTTTGCCGAGCTGATGGGCGGCGAGGGCGACGGCGAAGCCACCATGCGCGCCCTGGCGGCCTCGGTGGCCCCGGCCATCCTGCTCGCGCCTCTGCACGCGCTCGCGCCGCGCTTCCCGCGCCTCGCGTCGCTTCTGAGCTTCGCGATCAGCCTGTGGGTGCTGGTCAACATGGTGCGCGCCATCGCCCAGGCGCATCGCTTCGGCCGCAGCCACGCCACCCTCTGCCTGATCGGCGCTCTCGGGATGGCCGGGCTGGGCTTCGCCGCCCTCCTCTTCCTGCCCATCGTGGCGATCGCCCTGCTGCTCGGGCCCTGATGACGAACGCCCCGCCTCCTTAGGAGGCGGGGCGTTCGAGCTTTTGGGCTCAGTTCCCCTGGGCCCGGTAGGCCTCGAGGGTGTTGCGGAGCAGGACCGCGATGGTCATGGGCCCCACCCCGCCGGGTACCGGCGTCAGGTAGCCCGCCACCTCTTGGACCCCTTCGAAGTCCACGTCGCCCACCAGGCGACCGTCAGGTAGGCGGTTGATGCCCACGTCGATCACGACGGCACCGGGCTTGATCATCTCGGCCGTGATGAACGCAGGCCGGCCCACCGCCGCCACCACCACGTCGGCGCGGCGCAGGACCGCGGGCAGGTCCTTGGTCCGACTGTGGCACAGGGTCACGGTGGCGTCCGCGTTGGTCAAGAGGGCCGCGACCGGCCGCCCCACGATGGTCGAGCGACCCACGACCGCCGCCTCCAGGCCTGCGATCGCAACCCCTTCGCGCTTGAGAAGCTCAAGAACCCCGGCCGCCGTGGCGGGCACCATGGTCGGGGCACCCTGCACAAGGCGTCCGGCGTTGTAGGGATGGAAGCCGTCCACGTCCTTGAGCGGGTCGATGGCTTCCAGGATCCGGCGCTCGTCGATGGCCTTGGGCAAGGGCAGCTGCACCAGGATGCCGTGGACCGCAGGGTCCGCATTGAGCTGGGCGATCTCGTCGAGCAGGGCGGCCTCGGTCGTCTCGGCGGGCAGGACCACGCTGTGCGAGGCGAAGCCCACGCGATCGCAGGCCCGGCCCTTGTTGCGGACGTAGACCGCCGAGGCGGGGTCCTCCCCCACCACCACCACCGCGAGGCAGGGCTTCATGCCGCCCTGGGCGTCGATGGCCTGGACCGTCTCCTTGACCTCGGCCTCGATGGCCGAAGCGATGCGTTTCCCGTCGATGATGCGCGCGCGTTGAGTCACTTGATCCCCTTGTGTCGTGTCGCCTGCCCCCACTGGGGGCGAAAAAATTCAGTAGCCCTTGGGCCGTTTGGCCGACATCTTGGCCATGAAGCGCTCCGCCTCGACGATGAAACGCTCATGCGTCCCTTCTGCGATCTTCTCGCGCTCGTCGTAAGCGGCCACCTTGAACTCCAGCCGGCGGCCCGAGACCTTGACCAGCACCGCCTCGGCCTGGACGTTGTGGCCGATGGGCGTCGCCGCCAGGTGGCGCAGCGAGATTCCCGTGCCGACGGTGGTCATGCCCGGCGGCAGGTAGGGAGAGACGGCATTGGCAGCCGCCTGCTCCACCAGGCCCACGATCGCGGGCGTCGCCAGGACCGGCAGCGCACCCGAACCCATGGCGACCGCCGTGTTGTCGACGCTCACCACGCTCGGCGCATGCCCCAGGGCCCCCACCAGGTGATCGAGTTCTACCATCTCTTGCTCTTGCCTCTTGCTTTTAAGAAGACGTGCGGGACGGTGAGACCGGGGAAGTTCAAGCGGTTTGAATTGTACCATGGCAGCAATCGAGAGATGGGCGCTTCGCCTCGCCACGAGCCGTGGAGGCCCTGGTTTCGTGATAACATGGGGCTGCTTGTCGTCCCGCCACGTCACAGGAGTTCGCCCCATGGACAACGTCTACCTGAACCGCGCCGATTCGCCGCTCAGCGCCAGCGATTGGGAGCGGATCGACAACACCGTCGTCGAGGTCGCGCGCCGTCAGCTGGTCGGCCGTCGCTTCCTCCACGTCTTCGGCCCCCTGGGGGCGGGCGTCCAGGACGTTGACTACGATCTGTTCACGGGCACGGGCCAGGCGCAGGTGGCCGTCTTCGGCGAAACCGAGACCAGCATGGTCCGGGCCAAGCGCCGCGTCCACGAGAACATCCCCATCATCTACAAGGACTTCATGCTCTACTGGCGCGACCTCGAGACCTCGCGTCAGCTCAACAGCCCCTTGGACGTCAGCGCCGCGGCGGCGGCCGCCTCGATCGTCGCCCAGAAGGAAGACTACCTGATCTTCAACGGCGACGAAGAGTGCGGCTACGAGGGCCTGGTCAACGCCTCGGGCCGCAATTCGATCCCCGCGCGCAACTGGGGTGAAGCGGGCAACGGCTTCCAGGACGTGGTCGACGCCCGGGCCAAGCTGCTCGAGGCGGGCTTCACCGGCCCCTACGCCGTCATCGTCAACCCGGTCTGGTACTCCCAGCTCCACCGGGTCTACGCCAACTCGGGCGTGCTCGAGATCAACCACATCCGCGAGCTCGCGACCGGTGGCGTGTTCCAGACGTCCGCCCTCAAGGACGGCCAGGGCCTCATCATCTCGACGGGCATCCAGAACTTCGACCTGGCGGTCGGCCAGGACCTCATCACCGCCTACCTGGGCGTCGAGCGGATGAACTACCCCTTCCGGGTGTTCGAGAGCCTGGTGCTGCGCATCAAGCGCCCCGGCGCCATCTGCACCTTCGAGACGGGGGCCAAGGCGTAACCGATGGTCGAAACCCGCGATCTGGCGGTCATCCGGCTCGCGCTGGTGCGCGAGCTGGAGACCATCAACCACTACCAGGACCTCCACGACCAGGCGAGCGATCCCTCGGTCAAGACCCTCATGCTCCACCTCATGGAAGAGGAGAAGGAGCACGTGGCCGAGCTGACCGCCATGCTCCGCGCCCTCGACGCGGTGCAGGACCAGTACTTCCGCGAGGGGCACGGCGCCGCCCTCGGCACCGGCGACGTGGCGGCCCTCGCCCACAAGCCCTCGCCGCAGGCCGTCCCGACTCCGGTGGCCACTCCCGCGCCGCTGCCGGTTCGTACCGGCCTCACGGTCGGCAGCCTGATCGGCCAGCCGCTCGTTTAACGCCACACGCAAAATGAAAGGGGACCCGGCTGGCGCCGGGTCCCCTTTCTCATGGCGTAGCTTAAGCGTTCGGCCCCTTGCCGGTGAAGAAGCCCTTCAGGAGGTCGATGGGCAAGGGGAAGATGATGGTCGAGTTCTTCTCGGCCGAGATCTCGGTGAGGGTCTGCAGGTAGCGCAGCTGGAGGCTGGTGGGCTCGGCGGCGATGACCTTGGCGGCCTCTGCGAGGGTCTGGGAGGCCTGCAACTCGCCCTCGGCGTGGATGATCTTGGCGCGCTTCTCGCGCTCGGCCTCGGCCTGGCGGGCCATGGCGCGCTGCATGGACTGGGGCAGCTCCACGTCCTTGATCTCGACGGCGCTGACCTTGATGCCCCAGGGCTCGGTGCCGTCATCGATGATCTGCTGGAGGCGCTGGTTGATCTTCTCGCGCTCGGCCAAGAGCTCGTCCAGGGCGAACTGGCCGAGCACGTTGCGGAGCGTCGTCTGCGCGATCTGGAGGGTGGCCGTGCCGAAGTCGTAGATCTTGGTAACCGCATCGGCGGGGGTGATGACCCGGAAGTAGACGACCGCGCCGACCTTGATGGTCACGTTGTCGCGGGTGATGACCTCCTGGGTGGGCAGATCGAGGGTCAGGGTACGCAGGTCCACCTTGACCATGCGATCGAGCACGGGGATCAAGAAGATCAGGCCCGGCCCCTTGGCGCCGACCAGGCGCCCGAGGCGGAAGACGACGCCCCGCTCGTACTCCTGGACGATCTTGATGGCCGACGAGATGAGGACGACGGCCAGGACGATGAGAAAACCAAAGCTCGAGAAGATATTAATCATTGGATGAGGCCTCCAGCGACATGGATGCGGGATTGACGGAGGTGGGAACGACGTAAAGGGTCAGGTTCTCGACGCGTCGGACCTCGACCGAGGCCCCGACGGGGACGGGGCCTTCGAGCGACACCGCACGCCACAGCTCGCCGTGCACGAAGACCTGGCCCTCGGGGGCAAGATCCGTGCGGACCTGGGCGATCGTGCCGATCATACCGGCCTTGCCGGTGGTGACCTTGCGGCGCTGGGCCTTGACGGCCATGGTCACGAGCCCGGCCATCACCAGGCCGCAGCTCAGGGCGATGACGCCGATCATGGCGCGCGAGACCTCGAAGCCCGGGGTTCCTGGAGTCACGAGCATCAGCGCCCCCAGGACGAGCGAGACGATGCCCCCGATGGCGAGCACCCCGAAGCTGGGCACGAACAGCTCGGCGATGAAGAGCAGGAAGGCGAAGGCGATGAGGGCCACCCCCGCCGCGTTGATGGGCAGGGTCCCCAGGGCGTAGAAGGCCAAAAGCAGACAGATCCCGCCAATGACCCCCGGCAGGATGAGCCCCGGATTCGACAGCTCGAAGAACAGGCCCAGCATCCCCAGGTTCAAGAGCAACAGGGCAATGCTCGGGTCGCTGACGAACTGCAAGAAGCGCTCGACGGGCCCCATCTCGAGGGGCACCTGCTGGGCGTTGCGGGTCTGAAGGACGATGAGCTCGCTGCCGACCTTCACCTTGCGGCCGTCGATCTTCGTCAGCAGGCTCGGCACATCGGGGGCCACCAGGTCCACGACCTTCAGTTTGACGGCCTCGTCGGCCTCGAGGCTCACGGATTGACGCACGGCCTTTTCGGCCCACTCGGCGTTGCGGCCCCGGGACTTGGCAATGCCCCGGATGTAGGCCGCCGCGTCGTTGGTGACCTTGGCCTTCATGGTGCCCTTGATCTCTTCGCCGCCGGCAGCCACCGGCGAGGCCGCCCCAATGGCCGTGTTGGGGGCCATGGCCGCCACGTGGGCCGCCTCGGTGATGAAGACCCCCGCCGACGCGGCGCGGGCCCCGGACGGGCTGACGTAGACGATGACGGGGATCTTCGAGGCCTCGATGGCCTGCACGATGTCGCGCATGGCCGAGTCGAGGCCGCCGGGGGTGTCGAGGCGAATCAGGGCGGCCTCATCGCCCGCCTTGGAGGCTTCGGCCAGGCCGCGCTCCACGTAAGTCGCGATCGCCGGGGTGATGGCCCCCTTGACCTCGAGCACGCGGACGCGCTCGCTGGCGGCCTGGGCCGAGAGGCCCGCAAGGGCGCTCAGGCCGAAGAGAAGCGCGACCAGCCAGCGAACGCAGACGCGCATAGCGAGCCGCTAGCGCGCCGGGTGCGCGTCGGAGGAATCGCCCCCCTGCGCCTGAGCGGCAGCGACGCGCTTGGCCTCGCGGGACTCGAGGAAGAAGATCAAGAGCAGGATCGCCACGCCCGTGTCGATGGCGATGTCGGCGACGTTGAAGATCGGGAAGAAGTTGCGGCCCTGCCACTGCGCGTCGAACATGTCGACCACGTAGCCCAGGCGCACCCGGTCGGAGAAGTTGCCGAGGGTGCCGCCGAGCAGCAACCCCAGGCTCAGCACGTGGCCGAGGGTGATCTCCTTGAGGCGGTGCATGTAGACGATGATCGCGACCGAGACCGAGCCCGCCACCAGCGCCAGCGCCCAGACCTGCCCCGAGAAGGCGCTGAAGGCCGCCCCGATGTTACGGACGTAGGTCAGGGCGAAGTAGTCCTTGACCAGCGGGATCGACTGGTAGAGGCCCATGTGGTCCACCACCCAGAGCTTGAGCCACTGGTCCAGGAAATAGACCGCGAGGGCCAGGAAGTAAAAGGCGAGACACGCGAACGACTTCTTCGACACCGATAGGGCTCCTCTGGGCATTCGCCCGAAAATAAAACCCCCTCAGTATACCGAAGCCCCCAGGGTGCGACAAGCAAGGCCTAAAAGGCCAAATACATCCCCCAAACACCGTCCGGCGTGAGCTTGCGCGCCATCCCCAAACGGAAGATCACCACCTGACGTCCCATGAAGGCCGTCTTGACGCGCAGCTCGGCCCCCGAGGTCGCATGCGGGTTGAAGGCGCTCGTGCCCCGGCTCCAGGCGTCTCCCGCCTCGACGAAGGCGCTGGCGTAGATCTTGTTGAGGTAGAGCGGCCCGAACTGGTAGTCCAGGTGCTGGTGGATCGGGAAGGTGTACTCGAGGCCCGAGTAGGCGAGGCTGTCGCCCGCGAAGGAGCCCACGTTGTAGCCGCGCAGGGGCGTGATCGGTCCGCCCCCCATCACCCCGCCGAGGAAGAGGGGCATGGCCTCGCCCACGTTCATCATCACCCGCCAGTTCCAGGTCAGGTTGTGGCGCCAGTCGGGGAAGACCGGGAAGTACCGCGAGGCCCCCGCGGCGTATTGCGAGAAGTTGAAGTCCGAGCCGAGGGCCCGATCCGAGAGGGTGTAGCTCGCCCCCACCTGGTAACCCTCCGAGGGGTTGAGATCGGCATCCGCCGTGCCCTTGACCCGCTGGTCGGCCCAGGCCAGGCTCAGGGTCTGCACCCGCCCCTCGCGCAGGCCCAGGCCCGTCCCGCCTCGGGGCGGTTCGAGGACCGAGAGGTGCGCAAGGCCCAGGGCCGCCGTCAGGGTCTGGGAGCCCGTGAGCTGGGTCTGGCCGAACAGGCTCACGCCCCGCTCGTGCGACCAGTACAGCGAGTCGTACAGGCGCGCCGGGTCGATGGTCGAGGCCATGCCCACGGTGGGGGTGTCGTAGAGGGTCGCGCCCCAGGTGGCAGCGCTCATGCGATTGAGGTACTGCGCCGAGAAGCTGAAGCGCTGGCTCATGATCCCCATCCGCACGTCCAGGCCCAGCTGCTGCTTGTTGAGGATGTCGCTGTAGATGGCGAGCACGCCGAGCTGGCTGCCGCGCTCGTCGGAGGCGAGCTGCGGCATGATGATGTCATTGGTCATGGTGGGTTCATAGGCCCGGGTGCTCCAGGCATCGGGCAACTGACGGCCGAGCGAGGGGGTCTGGAGCTGGGCGCTCGCGACCTTCACCCCGGCGGGCAGGTCCTTGGGCGCTTGGTAGGCGAGGGCTTCGCCGGGGGTGGGTGAAAAAGCCCGCACCTCGGAGCCCACCGCCCGGTAGGAAACGTAACAGAGCTTGCCGTCCGGACCGAAGGCCGGGTGGGTCGCGCCGGTGTAGACCTTGGTGAGCTGCGAGAGGGTGGGCTTGCCCGTCAGGGTGAGGCGGTAGAGGTTCTGCATGCCGTCACGATCGCTCGAGAAGACCAGGCTCTTGCCGTCCGGCGTCCAGGCGGGGTCGCGATCGCTGACCTGCGAACTGCCCTCGGTCCAGGTGCGCACGTGACCCGTCACCGGGTCGATGGTCGCGATCTTGCCGCCCTCGCCTGTGGGGTAGACCGACGCTGCGAGCAGTTCGCCGGACGGCGACCAAGCAAGGCAAGCCGGATGGCGATCGCCCAGCCCTTCGGCAGGGACCTGTTTGGTCTTGCCGGAGGCGACGTCGTGGAGCACGAGGCGAGTCTTGCCGTCGCGGGTCGTCACGTAGGCGACCTCCGAGGTACCCGGTCGCCAGGCGGGATCGGTGGCGTTGGCGTCCTCGGTGAGCTGACGCGTTTCCTTGGTCGAGAGATCGTGCAGGAAGAGGTCGAAGGTCGGTTCGCCGTCTTCGTTCGACGTCACCGCCGAGACGACCAGCTTCTTGCCGTCCGGGCTCCAGGCGTAGCCCGACACGCGCCCCTTGCCCACCGGGATCTCGCGGGCCTGGGTGCCGTCGGCGTCGGCCACGACCAGGGTCAGGAAGCCCATCACGTGACCGCGCAGGTAGAGGTAGCCGTCCTGGTTGCGGCTCGTCAGGTACGCGAGGCGCTTGCCGTCGGGGCTCAAGCGCGGCTGCACGTTCACTTCGGAGCGATCGGAAGCGATCAGGGGAGCCGAATCCGCCACCTGCTCCGAGACGCCCTCGGTCTGCTTGGCGTAATGCTTCTTCAGGTCCTCTTTCCAGGCGGCCTGCAACGCCACGAAGGACTGCCCCGTGACCTTCTCGAGGGCCCGCACGAAGGTCGACTCCTCGCCCTTGCGCAAGACGCGGAACAGCTCGGCGATCTTGTCCTTGCCGTGGGTGTCGAAGATGTAGCGGGTCAGCGAGTAGCCCTCGTTGTAACCGGCCGCACCGGCGACCACGCCCAGCAGAGGGAAGTTCTCGCGCTCGGTGTTGGTGAGCAGATGGTCCTTGAGGGTCGTCAGACGGAGCATGCGATCGTTGCTCGCGTACCAGTACTCGGCCTCGTACTGGGCGATCCCTTCCAGGAACCAGGTTGGCATGGTGCCGAGGTTGTTGAGGCGCGTGATCGGTAGATCGCTCTGCAAGGCGAGGAAGGACACCACGTGGGCGAGCTCGTGGGCGACGAAGCGCTCGGTGCCGATTACCGAGGAGGCCGCAAGCAAGGGATCGAGCATGATCCGCGTCTTCACGGGCTCGGCCGAGCCGTTGAAGAAGCTGTCGCGGCTCACGACGATGGGGATCTTCTCGGTGACCTCGACGCCGAAATCCTTGGCCAGGCGCGGCAGGGCCTCCTCGGCGGCCTGCGCCATGCGGCGGGCCGTGAACTCCTCGCCCTGGTAGTAGTGCACCGAGAAGTGCGGCGTCTCGAGCACCGTCCAGTTCCGTCCCGGATGGTTGGGACTCGCCCCCCAGGCGTTACGCGGGATCAGGCAGACGGATGCAGCGACGGCCAATGCCACCAGGCGGTGATTCACCAGCGACCTCCTGAATCGAGACAGTATGAGGATTTCGGGGATGTTAATTGGGGTGAACTCTGCATACCCACTGTGTTTGAGCCGTAACGCCAATGTTATGTAAACTTGCTTGAATGCTCGTTTCCTTTCGCGCTCGTTTTGAGATCGTTAAACTTGGCCGAGGGGGTGGTATAAGCCAGAGAGCTAGGTTGGCCGCATCCTCGATCCCGCGTGGGACGAGCAGCTCGGTCCCTCCAAGCCCGCCAATCGAACGTATGAGAAGGAGATCGCCCCTCCATGTCCGCCAAGATTCTGGTCGTCGACGACGAGCCCTCGATCGTGAAGTCGATCCAGTACTCCCTTGAGAAGGAGGGGTACCAGGTCACCACGGCGACCGATGGCCAGGCCGCGGTCGAAGCCGCCCGCCGCGAGAAGCCCAACCTGGTCATCCTCGACGTGATGCTGCCGAGCCTCGACGGCTACGAGGTCTGCCGCCAGATCCGCGCCGAGATGCCGATCCCCATCATCATGCTCACCGCCAAGGGCGAGGAGATCGACAAGGTCGTCGGCCTCGAGATCGGCGCCGACGAGTACGTCACCAAGCCCTTCAGCCTTCGCGAGCTGCTCGCCCGGATCAAGGCCCTCCTGCGCCTGGTCGCCCGCTACTCGGAGGCCAAGCAGGCCCAGCCCGACCGCATCGAGATCGGCGACCTGGTCATCGACCTGACCCGCCACGAGGTCACCCTCGGGCCCAAGGTCCTGAACCTGACCCTCAAGGAGTACGAGCTCCTCAAGCTGATGGCGCTCAACGCCAACAAGGTCCTCTCGCGCGAGTTCCTCATCGAGCAGGTGTGGGGCTACGACTTCACGGGCGAGGGCCGCACGGTGGACGTGCACGTGCACTGGCTGCGCGAGAAGATCGAGAAGGACCCCAACAACCCCATGCGCATCCAGACGGTGCGCGGGGTGGGTTACCGCTTCGAGCGCCGCGTCCGGGCCGGTGAGGCCAAGTAAGAGTTTCCAGAATCCCCTCTCGCGGCTGTCCTTAGCAGGGCAGCCGCCTTTGATCGTGACGGTGGGCGTCACCGCGCTCGCGGGGGTGACCTCGGGGCTGGTGCTGGTCCTGCTCGGCTCGCTCGGGGCCCTCTCGCCCGCCGCCTGGAGCACCGCCTTCATCGCCTGGGCGGGCGGCGTGGCCCTCACCGCCACTCTCAGCTACACCATCGGCGGCGCCATCTGGGGGCCCTACTCGTGGCTGCACCATGCCATCGACATGATCAGCATGGGCGACTTCAACTTCCCCGCCGAGCCCACCGCCCAGGAGGCCCGCCATCTGACGCGCGGCCTGCGTCGCATCGCCGAAGAGCTGCAACGCTACCGGGGCCTCGAGATCGAGGCCCTGATCCTGGAAAAGGGCGAGCTCGAGGCCGTGATCCACTCCATGACCGAGGGCCTTGCAATCTACGACCTGGCCTTCAAGCCGGTCATGGTCAACCCCGCCCTGCGCCAGCTCGCCCAGGCCGAGGGGGCCGCTGACCAGGCCGCCGTCGCCCAGTTGCGCGATCGCTGGGCCCACCCGGACCAGCTCGCGGTCATCGAAGAGGAAACCCGCCAGACGCCCGACCGTCCCCGGGTGGACATCGTCGAGCTGGAGCGGCCCAAGCAGTTCCTCAAGCGCTTTTCGAGCCCCCTCTACAACGCCGACGGGCGCCAGATCGGGCACCTGGTCATCCACCACGACATCACCCCCGAGATCGAGGCGGACCGGCTCAAGAGCGAGTTCATCTCCAACGCGAGCCACGAGCTGCGCACCCCCGTGACCTCCCTCAAGGTCCTGGTCGAGAGCCTCCTGGACGGCGCGCAGGAGGATCCCGACCTGCGCCAGTCCTTCCTGGAGGACATCCACCGGGAGCTCGAACGCCTCCACGCTTTGGTCAACGACCTCCTGGACCTGGCCGCCCTCGAAGCCAAGAGCAACCTCAAGCTCCAGCATATCGACGCGACCAAGGTGATCGACGAGGCGATCGCGACCGTGCACCCGCAGGCCACCCAGCGCGACATCCGGCTCGAACGGCTGGTCCCGCGGGCAGGCCTCTCGCTCGCGGCCGATCGGGTCCGCCTGCGCCAGATCCTGGTGAACCTCTTGGCCAACGCCATCAAGTTCACCCCCAACGGCGGCAAGGTCACCCTGAGCGCCCTCGACCAGGGCCTCGACGCCCGCTTCCAGATCGCCGACACGGGCATCGGGATCCCCGCCAAGGACCTGCCCCACCTCTTCGATCGCTTCTACCGCGTCACCCGTGGTCGATCCCGCCTTCAGGGGGGCAGCGGCCTCGGCCTCACCATCGTCAAGCAGGCCGTGGATGCCCATCAGGGGCAGATCACCGTCGAGAGCACCGAGGGGCAGGGCACGACCATCTCCTTCACCATCCCCAAGGGCCTCACCCCCGACGCACCGTCCGAAACCTGAGCTTAACGAAAGCTTAGCGCTCTCCTTACCGAATCCGGAACGGCTCCCCCGATAACGATCCCAGAGCGTTTCCGTTGCGTCAGGAGGTCCGATATGCGCATTGGTGGTACTGTTGCCCAAGCCCCCGTCGTTCGCCGCCAGAGCGTCGCCGCCGGTGGTGGCGAGACCCCGGCGCCGACCATGGCCGCCGACTCCTTTAAGGCCACGGCCGCCCAGAGCGCGCCCGTCAGCGCCCAGTCCGCCCCCGCCGGCGAGAAGAAGGGCCTCGATCTCCAGGCCATGACCGTCCGGGCCCAGAGCTTCTTGAGCAACATCTGGGACTCCGTCATCGCCCCCTTCTTCAAGGGCCTGCTCGGAATGGTCGGCATCAACCTCTAAGCGCTAAACCGCGCTTCACGCCCCTTTCAAACACCCGCTTCGATCCTGGTGGATCGAAGCGGGTGTTTTGTGATATACATACGAAATATCCCTATAAAATCACATTGCATCGGCGCGCCTCTTCGCTTGGTTCCCCCCTCGCATGAAAGGAACGTGCCATGACCCACCAGAAATTGAGGCAGGCCCTCTTCCTGGGCGCCATCTTGCTCGCTGGCGGCTGCGACGCCCGGAGCGGGGCCTTCTACCAATCCCTGGGCGCCATGAACGGCGGCGCGGCCCCCTCGAACGTCGCCAAGGTACGCGTTGACACCGACGCGACCAACGACTCGCAGGTCAGCGACCACACGAACGTGGTAGTCGCCACGCCGGATCAGCCTGGTGGCTTCACCGTCACCATGACGAGCGAGACGGGGACCTTGCCGAGCCTCCCGGCGGAGACCGCGTTCGTACGCCTCACCGTGAGCGCACCGGACCTCTCGACCCCGCTGGTGAAGATCCTGACCCACTCAGCGACCGAGAATGCGGCCGTCGCCTCGTTCTCGGTGCCCCTCGGCAGCAACCGGACCCTGAGCATCGCGGCCAAGGACGAAACCGGCAAGATCCTCGCCCGGGGCAGCCGTCAGGGGCTCCAGGTGGAGTCGGGACGCTTCGCCCCGCTCACGATGGCGCTCTCAAGGCAACTCGGCAACCTCTACGGCCAGGTCCTGAACGAGATGACCTTCACCCCCGAGCAAGGGGTCGTCGTCACCATGGGCGACACCAGCTCGATCACCGACCAGCACGGGGTGTACCGGCTCGAAGGGCTCGCCCCGGGGGCGCAGGTCATCTCCTTCGAAAAGGCGCTCTTCGCGAGTGCCACGCGCTCGATAGAGGTGCGGGTGGGCGATCAGACGGATCCCGCGACCCAGCTCCTCAGCCCGCAGTGAGGCTCAAGGCAGGCGGCGCTTGGCGGCCTCGTACTCGGCGACCATGCGCTGCACGATCTCGGCCGCCGGGGGGATGTCGCGGATCAGGGCGCTCACCTGGCCGACCTCGATCTCGCCTTCTTCCAGGTTGCCCTCGTGCATGGCGAGGCGCGCGCGCCCCGAGCCGAGGAGCTCGGCGAGCTCTTCCTTGGTGGCGCCGCGGGCCTCGGCCGCCTGGACCTGCTGGCTGAAGGCGTTCTTGAGCAGGCGCACCGGGACCAACTGCTTCAAGAGCAGCTTGGTCTCGCCCTCCTGGGCCCCCACGATGGCCTGCTTGAAGGCAGAGTGGCCCGAGGACTCGACGGTGGCCGCGAAGCGCGTCCCCACCTGGACCCCCTCGGCGCCCAGGGCGAAGGCCGCGGCCATGGCCCGGCCGTCGCCGATCCCGCCGGCGGCGATCACCGGGATCCGCACGGCGTCCGCCACCTGCGGCACCAGGACCATGGTGGTCGTCTCCTCGGGGCTGTTGTGGCCGCCCGCCTCGAAGCCCTCGGCGACCACCGCGTCACAGCCGGCCGCCTCGGACTTGATCGCATGCTTGGCCGTACCGACCACCTGGACCACCTTGCAGCCCCGCTCCTTGAGCATGGGCGTGTACTTGGCGGGACTCCCGCCGGACATGAAGAAGATCTTCACGCCCTCCTCGAGGGCGATCGCGACCCAGTCCTCGGAGTACTTGTAGAAGAGGGGCATGTTGACGCCGAAGGGCTTGTCCGTCAGGGCCTTGGCCTTGCGGACCTGCTCGCGGAAGGTGTCCGGGCGCATGGAGCCTGCCCCCACCAGGCCGAGGCCGCCGGCGTTGGAGACGGCCGCGGCGAGCGAGCCGCCCGAGACCCAGATCATGCCGGCCTGGACGATGGGGTAGGAGATGCCGAACAGCTCGGTGATGCGGGTCGGCAGGGCGGCATCGCGGGTCATATCAACCTCCGTGGGGTGGGTACGCAATCGCCGGCGACCCGAAGGCCGCCGGCGAGGCTGAGAGCGTGAAATTCTTGGCGAAGTTGAGGCGAAGTTGAAGTGCTGCTTGCTCTCAGAGGGGGTGAGGGCCGTGCCCTCGGGCAATGTTGCGGTGCTTCGGTACGGAGATGATAGCCGAGCAAGCAGGGTTTGTTGTTTAAGGCGAGGTTAAATTAATATGAATTGATGAGTCCCCATCCTTCTCAGGCCATGCTCGTGGCGCGCCAGCGATCGCCCTCGGCCTTGCTCGAGACGAACTCCAGCAGGTCCGAAGCGAGCGGGTGGAGGTCGTAGAGGCGCAGGGGGTAGAAGGTGCGCCGTCCCTTGAGGAGCAGGTCGAGCGTCAGGTCGTCCACCCGCTGCCCGCGCAGGTTCGAGCCGTACAGCACGATCATGAGGCTCTCGAGGTAGTCCACCGCCCGCAGGGCCTCCTCGCTCGGCCGTTGGCTGGTGAGCAGGCGATCCAGGGCGAGGGTCAGCTCCTCGAAGGTGACCATGCGGCTCATGGGATAGCCCACGATGCCCTCGATGTAGGTCCGTACCTCGGCGGTCTTGCTGCCCCAGAGGGTTTCGAGGACCCGCTGCTGCACCATCTCGCCGCCGATGCGGCCGAGGGCGTGCGCTGCGTAGCGCCGGATCTCGGGGTCCGAGTCGAGCAGGGCCTCGCACAGCGGCTCGACCACGTCCAGGTCGCGGCACGAGGCCACCAGCGCGTCCAGCGAGGTCGCGGCGACGCGGCGCAGGCGCACGTCGTCGCTGCCCAAAAGGGCGCAGAGGGGCGCGACGAGCAACGGGTCTTCGAGGCGAGGGGCCACGTCCATGATCCCCTCGCGGGCGGGGAAGGTCGGATCCTCCAGGTAGGGCAGCAGGAAGGCGGCAGTCCCCGGAACGCCGAGACCGGCGAAGGCCGCGAGCAGCGCCTTGAGCACCAGCGGATCCGTGGTCACGGCAAAGGCTTGCTTGAGCGGCTCGAAGGCCCCGTCGCGATCGATCTCGAGCATGGGCTTGATCAGGCGCTTGGCCCCGTTCTGGGCGCTGGGCAAGAGCGCGGCCAGGTGCGGGACGGAAGGCGGGCCGTACTCCAGGAGGACGGCGATCGCGCCGTTGGCGATTTGCTCGTCCACATCCAGCACCAGGCGCGCGATGGCGCTCAGGGCGGCCGGGTCCTTGGCCTCCTTGAAGACCCTGAGGCAGGCGAGCTTGGCCCGAGCGTCACCGGACGAGAGGACCCCCGCGAGGGCGGCGCAGACCTCGGGGGTCGGCATGGCCCCCAGGGCCTCGATGGCCTTGAGCTGGACCGCCAGGTGCGGCGAGTTCACGAGCGGGATCAGGGCCTCCGCGACGGTGGGGTCCGAGAACTGGCCCAAAGCCTCGATGGCCGCCACCCGGATCGGCACCTCGCCGTCGTGGAGGGCCTGGACCAAGAGGCGCATGGCGAAGCCGTCGGCGCGCGAGACGAGGTCCTTGACGGCCTCTTGCCTGACGAGCGGGCTGGGATCGCGCAAGCGGCGGGCGTAGTAGTAGGCGGTGCCGGGGATGCCTCCGCTGACGACGAAGTAGGCCAGCTGCAGCACTCCCAGGAGCAGGACCGCGAACAGGACCATGCCGAACCCCGACAAGAACCAATTAGTCGCACCAGCAGTCATCATTCGTTCAGGCCTCCGAGCTAGCCTTGTACCCACGGGCTCCCGAGCTTAACCCGCGCGGCCTCAAACAGCCAAGAATGGCGTATAATGGGGAATGTCCCCCCGCCTCTCGCCCGCGACGCGAGAGCAGCCAAGAGAATCGACCATGAAGCACGACTCAACTCCCACCACCCTGCTCATCGGGCTGGCCTGCGGCTGCGAAGCGACCCTTCACCGGAACATCGCCGACGGCCTGGACATGGTGGAATTCCGCCGCGACGCGGCCTGCAAGCGCCACTTCGCCGCTCCGACCCTGCCGGCGCCGGTCATCGGCTTCGGCCCCCTGTGGACCTGGGACGCCAACCTCGCGGACCGCCGCGCCCTTCCCGCCACCTCGGTCTCGCGCTTCGAGCGCGAGCACGTCTACAAGCTGCTCGAAGGCTACTGCTACCTCGACCAGCCCGGCAACCCCGGCTACGGCCCCCTGGCCAAGGTCCGCTGGGCCGAGCCGGCCGCGCACCACTAAAAGACGTTCAAAAAGAGGGCGGGGACTCGCGCGAGTCCCCGCCCTCTTTTTTGGCTAGCGATACAGGAGGTACGGGGCGCGATCGCGCTCGAAGGCCCTGGTCTGGTCCTGCCAGGCCGCCGTGATCGCCGCGGGGGCCTCGCCGGCGAGCAGCTTCTCGCGGATCCAGCTCGCGCCGGTCATACGATCGAAGCCCTTGGCCTCGATGCGCAGGCGATCCGGGTAGAGGCGGCGCACCTCGGCGATCATGACCAGGCCGGTCTTGACGGCCTGGAAGGCCTCACGGTCGGTCACCTTGACCTCGACCCCCGAGACCGTCCCCTCGCGGAAGGGGGCGAATTTCACCCCGGGCAGGGCGTGGGCGGAAAGGGCGCGGGCATAAGCCGCCCCGTCGATCCAGGAGGCCCCGACCTTCTCGAAGGGGCGATCGCCCACCCGGCAATCGACGTTGGTCGCCTCGAAGAGGCAGATCCCCGGGTAGAGGGTCGCCGTGAGCGGCGTCTTCATGGCGGGCGACGGGTTGACCCAGGGCAGGGCCGTCTGGTCGAACCACATGCCACGCTCCCAGTTGCGCAGGGGCACCACCGAGAGCGAGGCGCCGATCCCGAAGGCCTCGTTGTAGAGCTTCGCGAGCTCGCCCATGGTCATGCCGTGCCGGACGGGGATCGGGTAGTAGCCGACGAAAGAAGCGAGCTTGGGGTCCAGGACGGCCCCCTCGACGGCCTTCCCGTTGATGGGGTTCGGCCGATCCAGCACCACGAAGGGAATCCCCACCTCCTTGGCGGTCTGCATAGCGAGGGCCATGGTCGAGTGGTAGGTGTAGAAGCGCGCCCCCACGTCCTGGATGTCGAAGACCAGGGCATCGAGCCCTTCGAGCATGGCCCGGGTCGGCTTCTTGAGCGAGCCGTACAGGCTCATGACGGCAAGGCCCGTGACCGTGTCCTTGCCGTCCACGATATCCCCCTGGCGATCGGCTCTGAGGCCGTGCTCCGGGGCGAAGAGGCGGACCAGCTTGAAGCGCTTGTCGGCGTAGAGCCGGTCGATGTCGCTGACGCCCTTCGCATCCACCGCGCTGCGGTTGGTGATGAGCCCGATACGCTTGCCGACCAGCGCCTGCGGCGGGTCGGCGAGCAATACGTCGATGCCGCTCAGGACCGGTTCCTGGGCGTGGGCGGGCAGGGGAGCAGCGACAAGCAGCACCGCCAGGACGAGCGCACGCCAGCGCGGGGGGTTAAAAGCCATGGAGCCTCCTCCGGGCCGCTCATGGCGGCCGAACGCAAGACGAGCCGTGCGTTTTATGCCCGTCTCGAGCCCAATGTCACCGCTCGATCAAGGGTTGCTGGGGCGCCTGGTCCTGCAAAGGCAAAAGGAACCAGGCGGCGAGGTAGAGGGGGATGGCCACCCCGCAGGCGATGAGCAAGAGGGCCATGCCCAGGCGCACGAGCGTCGGGTCCAGGTGATAGGTCTCGGCGAGGCCCCCGCAGACGCCTGCGATCATGCGCTCGCGATTCGAGCGGTGCAGGCGGTTCGGCGACAGGTCGCTCGGCTGCGGGTTCGAGGGGATGACGAGCCAGGCAATCAGGTAGAAGAAGATGGGCGCCCCCATCCCGAGCAGCACCGAAAGCACCAGCACGAGCCGCACCCAGGCCACGTCGACGCGCATGTAGTCGGCAAGGCCACCGCACAGGCCCGCCACGATGCGGTCGTTGGTGGAGCGGTAGAGGCGGCGGGGCCGATCGACGTCGCGGGACATGGGGAACCTCCTCGAAAAGGGGCGGACCCTCTTATTCTACCCGCGAGAGGCCCGCACGCAGCGCCTCCAGGTAACGCTGCCCTTCCTCGGTACCCTCGGCGGGGGCCCAGGGGGCGTAGTCCTTGTGGCTTGCGGGCTGGTAGGCCCCCTCGATGACCTCGTACAGCACCGTCCCCGCTTCGAGGGAAATCAGGCTGTGCCAGGTGCCGGGGGGGATCTCGACGCCCCAGCAGGGACCGCCCGCCGCGATCTCGAGGGTCGATTGCAGGGTTCCCTCGTCGTCGAAGGTCAGGACCACTGCGCGGCCGGTGAGGACCACGAAGACCTCGACCTTGGCCGGGTCGGCGTGGCGGTGGGGACGCACGTACGAGGCGGGCTCCACCGCGTTGAGCATGCGCTGCACCGCCTCGTGATGGTCGTGGTAGCGCGCGATCGCGCGGTGTCGCGGCGAGGCCTCGACCCGGGCCTGGGCGAAAGAGGCGGCCGTGCGATCGATCGGGCGCAAGGGGCCGGTGAACGTCAGTTTCTCGGACAACGGCAGCTCCTTTGTTTACATTTCGACACCATGTCGATAGGTTGGGGGCTCATTCGACGATGCGCTCCATGGTAACAGCAAAGGAAGCCTCGGCATGAGCAGGACGCGACGGGGAACTTGGGCAGTCGGCGGCGGGCTTGCGCTCGTGTTGGTGGCAGGCTGCGGCTCCCCCGCCCCCGCCCTGCGAGCGGTCGCTGCGCGCGAGGCCCCCCTCGTTTCCCCGACCCTCGCCGATCGCGAGGTGATCGCCCCCATCTGGTACCGCAACCCACGCTATCCCTTCCACTCCGAGCGCTTCGCCTTCAAGAGCGGCCGCTTCTTCCCCATCGACGACGGCATGGGCCCGAGCGGCGACGCCTCGTTCTTCTACAACGGCAGCGACTTCTACGTGGCGGTCAACGCGGGGGGCGGCAGCCCCCGGACCATGGCTGCGGCCCGCCCGAACGCGGCCCCCGAGGCCCTCGACTTCGGAACGGGCCCCCTGCAAGCCAAGGTCGGCGACACCTTCGCCTTCAGAACCCCCGACGGCACCGCCACCCTCACGGTCACGGGCCTCGCGTCGGGCAGCATGCACTTTGCAAAAAGCGAGGGGAGCGGCACCGGCACGGTACGCTTCCGCTACCACCTCATGCCAGCGGCCGCCCTTCAGACCGAGACGGCCTCGATCGAGAGCGGATTGGCGAGGGCTGCGATCGCCGCGCGCCCGTCCTCGACCCCGCGCTCCAGGTAGACGCGCTTGAGCTCGGGATAGTACAGGGCCGAGAACATGCCGCCCGGCAACGGGGTGGTGGGCCCGATGGGCACCAGGCGCACGTAGCGCTTCTTGAGGAAGCTCTCCAGGTCGTTGAAGCCCGCCGCCTGGCACAAGCGCTCGTTATGCTCCGAGCGCCTGATCTCGCCCTTGGCGTTGCGCTCCAGCACCTGGCGCATGGCCAGGATCCGCTCGTTCATGCGGCGCACGTCGTGGAAGTTCTGGATCAAGTAACGCCCGGCGATGATCGAGAAGACCCGGCCGATCATCTGGACGAAGGTCGCAGGCTCGCGCGACGGCTCGCCGACCACCGTCGCCGCCATCACCACGAAGACCGTGTCCACCTCGGCATCCAGCTCGATGGCCTGGGTGATGGGGCTGTTCTCGACCATCCCGCCGTCCAGGTAGAGGCCGGGGCGCTCCTGGCCCGTCAGGTGCATCTTGGTGGCGGGAAAGACCGTCGGCACGCTGCACGAGGCCATGATCACCGAGCGCATCCAGGCGTACTGCTCGCTGGTCGCCTCGGGCGAGAGGGGCTCGGCCAGCTTGAAGGTCTCGTAGTGGCAGTGGCGGGCGGCGATCTGGTCCTTCTCGAGGTGGGTGGTGCCCAGGAGGTCCGAAACGGCGATCGAGAAGGTGACGGGATGGACCAGCCGCTCGGGCGGCACGAGGTAGTCCTCGAGCATCTGCTTGATGAAGCCGTGGGAGCAGATGGAGGTGAAGCGGCCGAACGCGAGCTCGCGCAGGGCCAAGAGCGAGTCCAGGCCCACCTTGATCCATGAGAGCTTCTTGAAGGGGTCGATGCCGATCCGGTGGAAGATGCGCTGGACCGACGCCTCGCCCAAGCTGCCCGGGGCGAACTGGCCCTCGGCGGTGTAGAAGAAGTCCTCGAGGGTCGCGCGGGTCGCCCACAGCTGGACCAAGAATTCATCTAGCCGCTGGGGCGTGAAGGCGCCCTCGGCGACCATGTTGGCGACGTAAGCGCCGTTGAGGGCCCCCGCCGAGATGCCCACGATCACGTCCGGGACGATCCCGGCCTCGGCGAGCGTCCTGAGGACCCCGGCCTCGTAGGCCCCCTTGAGCCCACCGCCGCTCAGGACCAGCGCTGTCTTCCCCATGCCACCCCTCCCTCGATGCTGCGTGCGCCTGGGCGCGCCTCATGCTAGGAAGGGGAAGAGCGTTCGGCCTTGGCCAGTTTGGCCAAAGAGTCAGAGGCGATCTGCCTTAGGAAGCGGAGTGCGCCTCCTCGCGAGAAGTCCGGTAGGCATGCAGCAGCATGATGCCCACCCCCGCGAGCACGGCCACGTCCGCCACGTTGAAGATGGGCCAGACGTTCTGGCCCTGCCAGCGCAGATCGACCATGTCGCGCACGTAGCCGAAGGCGAGGCGATCGACGAAGTTGCCGAGGGCTCCGCCGAGCAGCAACCCCAGGCTGCACACCACCATGGGCGCGCTCGGCTTGGTCCGCCACTGGTAGGCGACCACCCCGAGGGCGATCGCACCGGCCACGACGCTCAGGAAGGGGGTGTGGCCCCAGAACAGGCTGAAGGCGGCCCCGAAGTTGCGGACGTAGGTCAGGTGCAGGAAGCCATCGACCAGGGGGTGCGACTGGCCGAGGGCGAGGGCCGCCACGATGCCGAACTTGGCGAACTGGTCCAAGAGCAGGGTCGAAAACGCCAGAAGATAGAAGGTGAAGGTTTCGTAGGGGGTCTTTCGATCGCGGGGGGCTTGCATGAGCATCCTCCAAAAACGGTCGAGCCACATGGGGCATCCTACCCGGCCCGCGCGAAGCTCGAAACGATCGAGCGGCCAAAGGCGTTCGGCCGTTTCCTCGACACAAGCCGGAGCGAGCGGCTAAAATGGTCATTTAGAGCCCGTTCCCTCAAGGAGCCCCCATGCGCTGCCCCATGTGCAACTCGCCCGACAGTCGGGTCCTCGAGAGCCGCCTGATCGAGGAAGACACCACCCTGCGGCGCCGCCGGGAATGCGCCGGCTGCCTCAAACGCTTCACCACCTACGAGCGGGTCGAATCCGCCCCGCTGATGATCGTCAAGCGTGACGGCAAGCGCGAGCCCTTCGATCCGCGCAAGCTCGCCACCGGCCTGATGCGGGCCTGCGGCAAGTCCGTCGTCTCGGTCGAAGCCATCGAGCGGCTGGTCGCCGAGATCGAGTCCGAGCTGCACAAGCGCCACACCCGCGAGGTGCCCTCCCAGGAGATCGGCGAGATGACGCTTTCGCGCCTGCGCGACGTGGACGAGGTCGCCTACGTTCGCTTCGCCTCGGTCTACCGCCACTTCACCGGCATCGAGGACTTCATCTACGAGCTCAAGACGCTCCAGGCCGCTGCCCTGTCGCGCTAGCCCTTCGCACTTCGTTCAAAGGATCCAAAAGCCCATGACCGCTTCGACCGCCCCGGAACAGATCAGGAAGCGCGACGGCCGGGTCGTCGCCTTCGACCGCGAGAAGATCGTCGCGGCGATCCTCAAGGCCACCAGCGCCGTCCACGGGGGCGAGCGTCCCGAGGCCGAAACGCTCGCAGACCGGGTGGTGTCGAGCCTCGAACTGGCCTCGAAGCGCGAGCTGCCCACCGTCGAGCAGATCCAGGACGCCATCGAGAAGGTCCTGCTCGAAGAGGGCCAGTCGCGCAGCGCCCGGGCCTTCATCCTCTACCGGTCCCGCCGCAGCCGCATCCGCGAGGCCAAGACCGAGCTGATGGACGCGGTCGAGGAGATCCTCGCCGAGGTCGAGAAGGGCGAGACGGTTGTCGCATGCTCGCCCAGCGAGAAGATGCTCAAGATCGGCGCCACCGCGAGCAAGGAGTTCTACCTCAAGCGCTTGTTGCCCGAGGAGATGGCCGACGCCCACCTCAGGGGCGATCTGCACATCCAGGACCTCGAGCATTACGCCAAGGCCCCGAACTCCTTCGTGATCCCCCTGTCTCGCTTGATGACCGAGGGCTACCGCACCCCCCAAGGGATGGTCCGCGCCCCCAAGCGCGCCCACTCGGCCGCGTCGCTCGCGGCGATCGCCCTGCAGGCCGCCCAGAGCGACTGCTTCGGCGGCCAGGTCTTCGATCGCTTCGACACGGCCCTCGCGGGCGCCCTGCCCTCCGAGACCACCGACCACGAGCTCTCGCAGGCCATGGAGGGGCTGGTCTACAACCTCAACATGCTCCACAGCCGCAACGGCGGCCAGGTGCCCTACTCGACCCTCACCTTCGGCGCGGACCCTTCGCCCATGGCCCGCCGCATCGCCCTTGCCCTGCTCGATGCCTACGAGGCTGGTCTCGGGCGCGGCGAACCCGCGGTCTACCCCAACCTGGTCTTCCTGCACCAGGCTGGCGTCAACGCCAAGGCCGGTGATCCCAACTTCGACCTCTTGCGCCGGGCCCTCGACGTGGCCGGCAAGCGCATGCAGCCGACCTTCGCCTTCCTCGACGCGCCCTTCAACCAGGACGACGCGACCTCCGTCACCTACCTGAGCGGCTGCGCCCGGATCGGGCGCGATCGCTTCGGCCACCCGACCACCGCGGGCCGCGGGGCGATCGCGACCGTCACCCTCAACCTGGTACGGGCGGCCCTGCGCGCCAAGCGCGACGGCCTGGACTTCAACGCCCTGCTCGAACGGCAGGCTCGGCTCGCCATCCGCACCCTGCACCACCGCTTCGAGGTGCTCTCGACCCTCAAGTCCCACGAATTGCCCTTCTTGATGGGCGAGGGGCTCTACGCCGAGTCCGAAGGCCTCGACGCTCAGGAGGCGATCGCCCAGGCCCTGCGGCACGGGCACCTGGCCCTGGGCTTCATCGGCCTGGCCGAGGCTCTCAAGGTACTCACGGGCGCCCACCAGGGCGAATCGGAAGCAGCGCAGGAGCGCGGGCTCGCCATCGTCTCCATGCTGCGCAAGCTGACAGACGAAGCCAGCGAAACCCTCGATCTCAACGTCGTGCTCTACGCCCAGCAGGCAGACAAGAGCGCCGGGCGCTTCCCCATGCTCGATCAATGGGACTTCGGCGCCGTGGCGGGCGTGACGGACAAGGGCTACTACACCAGCGCCTTCTCACTGCCCGCCGAGTATTCCGTGAGCGCGAGCCGCAAGATCGAGCTCGAAGCGCCCTACCATGCCCTGTGCAACGGCGGGCACCTGACCGCCATGACCTTCCCCGCGCCGGTTTCCGACGCCGACACCCTGGGCGCGCTCGTCGAGCGGATGGCCGACGCGGGCCTCGGCCACGGGGCCTTCAGCTTCCCCGTGGACCACTGCGCCGCCTGCGGCCACTCGGGGGTCATCCCCGCCGACTGCCCCACGTGCATGGCCGCCTCGGGTACGATCCGACGGGTACGGCGCGTGGCGGGCTACCTGGAGGCGCTGGATCGGGTCGATCCCGGCAAGCGCGCCGAGCTCGAAGCCGTCGCCGCACATTGTGACGGATCCCTTTGATCTACGAGCGAGCCTTCGCTATACTCGATCCGCAAACTCGGCGCCCCATCCCCCGTTCTCAGGAGATCCGCGTGGCCAGGAGACAAAGGATAGCCCCTCCGGCCGATCCCGGCGCGAGCCGCTCGACGCAGCTGATCCTTTGGGCGGTGGTCGTCTACGCAAGTATCAACCTGGCGCACCTCATCCTCCAGGAGTATCGCCTGCTTTACCAGGGGCACATCCTGAGCCAGGAGCGGGTCATCACCGCGGAGAAGGGCCGCAAGCTCAAGGAGGCCATCGAGTTTGCCCGCACCCCCGAGGGGGTCGAGCGTCTGGCCCGCAAGAACCTCGGCATGGCCAGGCCGGGTGAGCAACCGGTCCGCTTCGTCAGTCCGCAAGGGGCCGAGCCGAAAATCTAGTTTTTCCGGGGGCGTGGCGAAATGGCATACGCAAGCGACTTAAAATCGCTCGCCGCAAGGCATGCGGGTTCAAGTCCCGCCGCCCCCACTTCAAGACCACCAGGGTGTTGCGCCCTGGTGGTCTTTTGCTATCCAGGCAAGGCGCCTTTCTTGAGGTTTTGTGAAGAGACGCCCAGGCGTGGTACGATAATAGACAGGTAGTGGATCACCAGAGGACCGACTTAGAGAGTTACGTGCAGCGTATCGACAGCCTCTTCAAATGGCTAAAGACCTATCGCCACGCGATGCAGATGCTCGCGGTGGTACTGGCCTTCGCCGTCACGGCGCTGTTCTCGATCGTGCCCTTCAAGGTCCCTCGCGTCTACTTCTTCCCGCCTGACCTCCAGGCCAAAGCTCAGCAAGCACCCACCTTCAAGACGATCCAGGCCCCGGCTCCCGAGAGCCTCGACGGCACCATCAACGGCGCCGCCCAGAAGCGCATGGACATGGATCCCCACGCGGACGTGCTGCTGCCCATCGCCCTGCTCTTCGCGGGCCTGCGCGGCCTCGCGAGCCTTTCGAGCTGGAAGGCCCGCCGCGTTTCGCTGCCGCACCGCGTCCGGTTCCGACACCGCGCTCCGCCGCTCGCGGCCTGAGGCGATCCCCCGCATCTCCATCGCACACGCCAAGCCCTTGCCCTTCGCCCTGCGCGAAGCGGCCCGGCCCCTGCGTGAATAGACGCCGTCTTCTTGATGGACGCCAACGATGCCGTGCGCGGATCGCCCTGCCGCGACCCTCTCCTCTCAATTCAAGGAGCTGCGCATGGAACTCTTTCCCTTGCTGAAGGACCTGGCGGCGGTCCTGACGGCCGCCCTCGTCATGGGCTTCATCTTCTTCCGCCTCAAACAGCCCGTCATCATCGGCTACCTCATCGCGGGCCTGATCGTCGGCCCCTACGGCCTCAAGTTCGTCTCGGACCTCCATACCATCGAGACCTTCGCCGAACTGGGGGTCATGCTCCTCATGTTCGCCCTGGGCGTCGAGTTCTCGTTCTCCGAGCTCAAGCCCGTCAAGAAGCTCGCCATCCTGGGCGGCAGCGCCCAGATCCTGCTGACCGTCGGGCTCACGGTGCTCGCCACCGGCTGGTTCGGGCTCGCGCTCGGGACCGGTATCCTGCTCGGCTGCATGATCGCCCTGTCGAGCACCATCATCGTCCTCAAGGTCCTCATGGAGCGCGGCGAGATCGACTCGGCGCACGGCCGGGCGATCCTCGGCATCCTCATCGTCCAGGACCTCTCGGTCGTCATCATCATGACGATGATGCCCAACCTGGGCGACCCCGCGAAGATCCTGGGGATGCCCATGCTCATCGCGCTCGCCCAGGCGGCCGCCTTCCTCGGGGTGGTGGTGCTGCTCGGTACCAAGCTCTTCCCCGTCCTCATGAAGAAGGTCGCGAGCACCGGGAACAAGGAGCTCTTCCTGCTCTCGGCCGTGATCCTCTGCTTCGGCACCGCCGCGGCCTCGTACCTGATCGGCCTCTCGCTCGCGCTGGGAGCCTTCATCGCGGGGATCGTCGTCAGCGAGTCGGACCACAGCCACCAGATCCTCGCCGACGTGCTGCCCCTGCGCGACCTGTTCGCGACCCTCTTCTTCGTCTCGGTCGGCATGCTCATCAACCCGGCCTTCCTGGTGGCGAATCTGCCCGCGGTGGCGGGCCTGACGGTCGCGATCGTGATCGGCAAGACGCTGATCGTCTTTGCGATCGCGCGCTTCTTCGGCTACTCGGGCCGCACCTCGCTCGCCATGGGGCTGGGGCTCGCCCAGATCGGCGAGTTCACCTTCATCCTCGCCAAGCTCGGTCAGCAGCAGGGCCTCATCACCCAGGACCTCTTCTCGCTGATCCTCACGGGCGCGCTCGTCACCATCCTCTTGACCCCCTTCATGATGCAGGCGGCCACCCCCCTGTACCTGGCCTTCGCCAAGCTGCCTTGGGCTCGGCGCGCGCAGCCGAAGGGCTCGAAGACCCCCCTGGCCACCAGCGAGCTCACCGGCCTGGTCGATCACGTGGTGATCTGCGGCTTCGGGCGCGTGGGCGCCAACCTGGGCGAGGTCCTGATCCGGCACGGCTACCCGCTACTCATCATCGAGAGCGACCAGAACGTCATCCAGGACCTGCGCGAACGCGGCATCGCGTGCATGTACGGCGATTCCTCCAACATCGAGGTGCTCAAGCACGCCCAGCTCCCGCTCGCCAAGCTCTTCATCGCGGCCCTGCCCGATGCGACCAGCTGCCGACTGGCGGTCAAGAACGCCCGCCAGCTCAACCCCCAGCTGGACGTCCTGGCCCGCGCTCACCGCACCGTGGACATCGACGAGCTGTACGGCCTGGGGGCCGACGAGGTCGTGCAGCCCGAGTTCGAGGCGAGCATCGAAGTCATCCGCTACACCCTCGCCAAGCTGGGCTACACCAACCGCGAGATCTACCGCTACAGCCACCAGATCCGCAAACAGCGCTACCGCCAGTTCGAGGACGCCTTCGACCCCTCGACGATCCTGGGCCTCGAAGAGGCGCTGGGGGCGGCGGACTTCGTCTGGCTCGAAGTCAAGCCCGACACGCCCATGAGCGGGCAGAGCCTGCGGAGCCTCGATCTACGCAACCTGCTGGGCCTGAGCGCCATCGCCCTGCGGCGCGAAGGGGAGGTCGTCCCCAACCCGGACCCTGACGACACCCTCTTCCCGGGCGACGCCCTGCTTGTCATGGGGCCCCAGACCCAGCTGGACAAGCTGAACTCGTTCATGTTCCCGAAGCCGCTCTAAAGCGCAGATTTGGAATGCTCCTCTGTTGTCAGCACCCCAGGGCCGCAGTAGAGTCTCCCCATCCTCCAGAAAGGATCTCGGTTCCGAGCCCGGCTTCGGTCGGATACCAGGATCGGGATTCGGCGGAACTCTCGCCACCAGGACGAAAGTCTTGAACGGGAGACCCACCCTCCGTAATAGGAGATAATGGACTTTCAATCGCCCGGAGACGTCGCCGTCTCCGGGCGATTTACATGCAGGAGCGTCGCCATGGCAGAACGGGTCCTCATCGCAGGGGCTGGGCCGGTGGGCCTCTCGCTCGCGCTTGGCCTCTCGCACCACGGCATCCCCTCGATCGTCCTCGAAGAGGACGAAGGGCTCAGCACCCAGTCCAAGGCCCTGGGGTGCCACGCCCGCACCCTCGAGATCTTCCGGGCCTGGGGGGTACGCGATCGCTTCCTGACGGCCGGCATCTTCCTCAGCCGGATCGCGATCTGGACACCCGATAGCCCCGAACCCCAAGCGACGCTCGATCTCTCCTCGCTTTCGGCCCTCACGGCCGATCCGGGCATCCTCATCCTGCCCCAGGACCGGACCGAAGCCCTGCTGCTCGCGCGCCTCAAGGAGCTGGGCCTCGCCGAGGTGCGCTTCGGCGCGAAGCTGACGGCCTTCACCCAGGACGCCTCAGGGGTGATTGCGACCGTCGTGCCGAAAGAAGGCACCTCCTACGATCTGACGGGCGACTACTTGCTCGGCTGTGACGGGCCCCATAGCACGGTCCGCGAGCGACTTGGATGGCACCTGGTGGGCAAGACCTATCCGAGCCGGCTGATGCTCGCGGACTTTCACTTGCCGGATGCCCGAAACGATCAGCCATGGCCGCGCTTCGCGGCCCTCGACGGCGGCCTGGGCGCAGCCATCCACTTCGAGCCGGGGCGCTGGCGCCTCATCGGCATTCTTGCGCCCGATGAAACCGAAGAAGAAGCGATCTCCAAAGCGGGGGTCCAGCGACGGATCGAGGCCCTCTTCGGCCCGGGCGAGGTCGAGGTGGTCTGGGCGAGCGCCTTCCACATCCACTGCCGCACCAGCCCCCACTTCCGGCTGGGGCGGGTGCTGCTCGCGGGGGATGCGGCCCACATCAACAGCCCTGCCGGTGGCCAGGGCATGAACAGCGGCATCATGGACGCCCACAACCTCGCATGGAAGCTCGCGCGGGCCCTACACGGCGGTGATACCGAGGCCCTGCTCACCTCCTACGAAGCCGAGCGGCGCCAAGAGGTCCTCTCGGTGGTGGATCGCTACACCGACCGTCTGACCCGGTTACTGCTGCTGCCCGGCGCCGCCACCCGCGCGCGGATCGCCCGTGCCCTGCGCGTGCTCATTGGGATGCCCTCGATTGTGCGCCGTCTCGCCCCCAAGGCCGCCATGCTCGATGTGCGCTACGAGGCCTCGCCCTTGATCAGCGGCGAGGGCCCATGGCTCGGCGCCCGCGCCCCCGACGGCGAACTGATCGATCGCCAGGGTCAATCAATACGGCTGCTCGATCTGGTGTCGCGCGAAGCGACGCTCTTGCTCTTCGAGGATGGGCGCTTGCCGAGCTGGGACCGCACGGCCATCGCGAGCCTGTGCGCCGACGTCCCGGGCCTCAAGGTGGTGCGGATCGTCGCGGGCACCTGCGAGGCCGCTCCCGGCGACTACCGGGACGCCACCGGCACCCTGTTCCGCGCATGGCGCGCCACGGGCGGCGATGCAGCGCTGGTGCGGCCCGACGGCCATGTAGGCTGGCGCGAGCGCCACCCGACCCCCACGGGGCTTGCCGCCGGCGTGCGGCGCGCCCTCGGCGCACCGGGCCCAAGTGGCCTGACGGTGCAGTTCGCGCCCCGCGAGACGGGCACCCCGCGCCTGTGGTGATCAACTAAGCTTCATCGAAGCTTAAGACAAGCTCTCCCCGATCTTTCCGATAACCCTCTTAACAGCCGTTGTAACCCTGTCGTTGTCTGAATCGGAGGATACGCCTTGAAGCTTCGCACCACCCGTCTCGCCCTGGCCCTCGGCGCGCTTGCCTCCGTCGTTCTCGCCGGTTGCAGCATGCCCGACACCGTTGGCAGCGCCATCCGCAACGATGGTCAGACCATCCCCATGAGCAACGTCTACTCGGTGGGCGGCCAGGCTCAGCTCATCGTCAAGCGCAAGACCGAGAACGCCGCCCCCCTCAAGATCGCCGGTATCAAGCGCGTGCGCCTTACCCAGATGCCCGGCGTCGAGGTCAACGCGGTCACCGACGGCAACGTGCAGCGCGCCATCGACCGCGTCGAGGCCGACCCCTCGGTCGAGTACGTCGAGCCCAACCTCCGCATGATCATCCCCAAGACCCTCGAGGATGCCGCCGAGGCCTCGCGCAACCGCAGCCAGGATCCCAACTTCCAGGGCTCCTACGGTCCCAAGCTCATCAAGGCGCTTGACGCCCACTCCAAGACCACCGGCGAAGGCCAGGTCATCGCCGTGGTGGACACCGGTCTCGACCTGACCCACCCCGACTTCGCGGGCAAGCTGGTCCCCGGCATCAACACCGCCGAGCCCGGCAAGAGCGCCGCGGACGACCAGGGTCACGGCACCAACTGCGCGGGCATCGCCGGCAGCAAGAAGAACGACCAGCAGGGCTACATCGGCGTGGCTCCTGGCGCTAAGCTGATGCCCATCAAGGTTCTGGGCGCTGACGGCTCGGGCTCCGACGCCTCGGTCGCCGAAGGCATCCGCTGGGCCGCCGATCACGGCGCCACGGTCATCAGCCTGAGCCTGGGCGGTCCCGCCGCGACCAAGACCGGCGCCGAAGCCGTCAAGTACGCCCTGAGCAAGGGCGCGGTGCTCGTCGCCGCCATGGGCAACAACGGCAGCGGCCAGGAAAGCTACCCCGCCGCCTACCCCGGCGTCATCTCGGTCGGCGCCACCGACATCAACGACAAGGTCACCAGCTTCTCGCAGTACGGCAAGTGGATCTCGGTGACCGCCCCCGGCTACAGCATCCTCAGCAGCTTCCCCAGCTACCGCGTCTCGGGCCTGACCCAGTACGAGAAGAACAAGGCCGGCATGGAGAAGTACGGGATGAAGATGGCGCTCGGTTACTGCTACATGACCGGCACCTCGCAGGCCACTCCCCACGTCGCGGGTCTCGCCGCCCTGGTCCGCGCCAGCAACCCCAGCCTCAACGCCGCCCAGGTCAAGGCCAAGATCGAAGGGGCCGCGGTCCGCACCGCCGGCATGTCGGGCGCCTTCGACACCCACTACGGCTACGGCCGCGTCGACGCCCTCAAGTCGCTCTAAACCTAGACAAAAGAAGGGGGGAAGCCGAAATGGCTTCCCCCCTTCCTCATTCTCAGGGAGCAACGGCTGCGGTGGCCTGCTCCGTTCCTGCCTCGCGGCCGAAGGTGATGGCGATGCGGTTCCAGCTGTTGATGGTCGCGATGGCGAAGGTGAGGTTGACCAGCTCCTCGTCGGTAAAATGACGGCGCGCCCGCTCAAACAGCTCGTCCGGAACATGGTTGTCCGTGATCCGTGTGACCGCCTCCGTGAGCTCCAGCGCAGCCCTTTCGCGCGGCGTGTAGAATGAGGCCTCGCGCCAGGCCGATAGCAAGTAGAGCCGCTGCTCGCTCTCGCCCGCCGCCCGCGCGTCCTTGGTATGCATGTCGAGGCAGGCGGCGCAGCCGTTGAGCTGAGAGGCTCGAATTTTGACGAGCTCGATCAAGGACTTCTCCAGCCCACACGCGCTAATGTAACGCTCCAAGCCGTACATCGCCTCCATCGCTTTAGGGGCGAGCTGCGGGTAGTTCAATCGCATGGTCATACCTCTCTCTCTTTTCCGGTTGCCAGGGATAGGACCTTCGCGCTGGACAGTTCAGCACGAAGGTCCGGTTCATAATCGAAGATAAATTTTATCGTGGATATTGTCAATCCATATTAATGCCAATCGATTGAGTCTCCCGGAGATCCCTGCTATGGTGCTGCTATGCGGATGAGCGATGGGGTGGAATGGGGCTTGCATAGCGTCTGGCTGCTATCACAGCTGCCGGAGGGCGCAGTGCTGGCGGGTAAGACGCTCGCGGAATTCCATGGCGTCTCGGAGAGCTACCTACTCAAGCACCTGAAGGCCTTGGTGGCGGCCAGGATCCTGGGCTCGGTTCCAGGCCCTCGGGGCGGCTATCGATTGGCACGCCCCACCACAGAGGTGAGCTTCCTCGACGTAGCCCGAGCCATAGAAGGGCCGGAGCCAGCCTTCCGCTGCACCGAGATCCGCCAGCGTGGGCCGATCGGTGCGCCCCCGGAGGCATGCCGGCTGCCGTGCTCCATCCACCGCACCATGAGCGAGGCGGAAGCCGCATGGATGAACGTGCTGAAGCGCCGGACGATCGCCGACCTCACCGCGGAGCTCCTTCAGACCCTCCCACCGGAACGGCAGCAGAGCATCGCCGCCTGGCTGGAGCAGCACATCCGGGAAGGTGACGGCAAACGTCGTGGCGCGAACGGCAGTACGTGAACCCAGACCTACTGGTGCTCGCCCCCGGTCAAGTAGGTTCACCGCGCCGTCATGAGCGAGGGCAGCGAGCGCTCAAGCCGCCTGCGGCGGCCATATCCAGACCCTCGCTTGGTTTTGCTAGATGTTCTAAAAGTAGCGCAGGGCCTTGAAGAGGATGGTCAGCCCCAGGGCGATCGCGATCATCAGGCCCAGGGCGAACTCGTAGCCCCACTTCCAGCTCAGTTCGGGCATGTGCTGAAAGTTCATGCCGTAGATGCCCGCCACCAGGGTGACGCTCATCAGGACCGCCGAGATGGAGGTCAGGCGCTTCATGGTGTCGTTGGTCCGGTTGGCGGTGACCGACAGGTAAGCGTCGACCGCCCCCGAGACCAGGTCGCGGTAGGTGTCGATCGAGTCGGTCACGCGGATCAGGTGGTCGTAGACGTCCTGCAAGTAGACCGCGGTCCCTGGGGCGATCAAGTGGCTCTCACGCCGCAAGAGCAAGAGGCACACGTCCCGCGTCGGCGCCACGACCTTGCGCATGAGCAGGAGATCCTTCTTGAGGGTGAAGATCCGGGTGATGACCGACTGCTCGAAACGCTCGAAGAGCATCTCCTCGAGGACCTCCAGCTGCTCTTCCATCTGGTCCACGACCGGGAAGTAGTCGTCGACGACCGTATCCAGCAGGATGTAGAGCAGGTAGCTCGCACCGCCGGTCTTCGATTCGGCGGCCGTCTCCCAGCGCCGGCGAACCTCGTCCAGGACCGGCATGGGCGCCTTATGGGCCGTCACCAGGTAGCCCTCGCCGAGGAAGAGGTCGATCTCCTCGGTCGTCAGGCGTGACCGCTCGGCATCGAAGGCCGCCGCGTAGAAGTCGAGGAAGGCGTAGCCGTCGTAGTGGTCGAGCTTGGGACGCTGGCCGCTCTTGAGGCAGTCCTCGAGCGCGAGGGGATGAAAGCCGAAGCAGCCCTTCAGCCACTCCACATCGGCGCGGTCCGTCCCTTCCAGGTCGATCCACATGACTCCCTTGGGCCGGGGGCAGACCTCGCCGCGGGGCACGTCCTGGACCCTGCCGGTCTCTGGGTCCAGGTACAGGGCGTGCTTGAGCATGAATCCCCTACTGGCCCAGGAGCTCGATCTCGTAGCCGTCCGGATCCTCGATGAAGGCCATCCAGCCGGAGCTGGTCTGGTGCGGCTCCTCGGTGATCTTGACCCCGCGCTGGCGCATGGCCTCGACCGTGTCGCGGACCGAGTCGACCCCGAAGGCGATGTGGAAGATGTCCTCGTCGAGCTTGAAGTCCGGGTCCCAGGGCAGGTAGGCGAGCTCCAGCTCGGTGCCGCCGCCCGGCAGTTGCATGTGGGCGAGCTGGGAGCCACGGCCCGAGGTGTGGCGCGTCCGGACCTTGAAGCCGAAGTTGGTCTCGTAGAAGGCGATGGCGCGCTCCAGGTCGCGCACCTTGAGGCGGGTGTGCAGGAACTTCATACGAACCTCCAATCGTTTTCCCGCCCCACCGGGGGCGGGGGGACTCAAAAGCAAAGGCCCCTCTTGCGAGGGGCCTCTAGAGCGGATGAAGAGATTCGAACTCTCGACCCCCTCCTTGGCAAGGAGGTGTTCTACCACTGAACTACATCCGCAGGGTAAATTATAAAATTGAGAGCGGATGAAGAGATTCGAACTCTCGACCCCCTCCTTGGCAAGGAGGTGTTCTACCACTGAACTACATCCGCTTGGAACAAGGTTTACTATATCGCTTTCGCCGGTCCGGGTCAATCCCTTGGTGACGAAAAATTTGGCCTGATCTTAAGTTCCCCTTCGAAATCCCCGCCGCAACCGCTCGCCAGGGGGCTTACGGGCTCCCGAGGGGGCGGCGCGATGCTATAATCAAGAGATTGAACGCGACGTAAGGTGAGGCACATGCTCGAAAAGATTCAGATCGATAAGCTCCACGAAGTGGAGCGCACCTACCACGACCTCGGCGATCGCCTGAGCGACCCCGCGGTGCTCTCCGACCAGGACCAGCTGCGCAAGTACGCCAAGGCCCGCTCCGACATGGAGGTCACGGTCGAGTTCTTCCACGCCTGGCAAGCAGCCACCAAGCAGCTCGCCGACGCGCAGGCCATGCGCAAGGGCGAATCGGACCCCGAGCTGCGCGAGCTGATCGAGGCCGAAATCGAGGAGCTCGGGCCCCGCATCGAGGATCTCGAGCAAAAGCTCACCCTCCAGCTCCTGCCCAAGGACCCCAACGACGACAAGAACATCATCATCGAGCTGCGCGGCGGCGCCGGCGGCGACGAGGCCAACCTCTTCGCGGGCGACCTGTTGCGCATGTACACCCGCTACGCCGAAGGCCGCGGCTGGAAGGTCGAGGTCATGGACCTGCAGGAGCAGGACCTGGGCGGCATCAAGGAAGCCTCCATCCTGGTCAAGGGTGACGGCGTCTACTCGCGCATGAAGTGGGAATCGGGCGTCCACCGCGTCCAGCGCGTGCCCGCCACCGAGTCCCAGGGCCGCATCCACACCTCGACCGCGACGGTGGCCGTGCTGCCCGAGGCCGAAGACGTGGACATCGAGATCAACCAGGCCGACCTGCGCTGGGACACCTTCCGCTCGGGCGGCGCCGGCGGTCAGAACGTCAACAAGGTCGAATCGGGCGTCCGCGTCACCCACATCCCCACCGGCGTGGCCGTCGCCTGTACCGTCGAGCGCTCCCAGCTCCAGAACAAGGCCCGCGCCCTCGAGCTGCTGCGCACCCGCCTGCTGGACGCCAAGGTCCAGGCCGCCGAGTCGGCCTACGCCTCCGAGCGCAAGAGCCAGGTCGGCACCGGCGATCGCTCCGAGCGCATCCGCACTTACAACTTCCCCGAGAACCGCGTGAGCGATCACCGCATCAAGCTGACCCTCAACAAGCTCGATCGCATCCTCAACGGCGACCTGGACGAAGTGATCGACGCCCTCATCTCGGCCGACCAATCCGAGAAGCTCGCGCAGCTCACCGCCCAGACGGTCTAAATCCTTCAAAGCCACACCCCTCGCGACGAATGCCCGGAGAGTCTCCGGGCATTCGTCGCTCCTTTCTTTGCGCCAGGACGGGGCTACGCTACCCTCGGGATCGCGCAGGCTCTGGGCGAGCAGCCCGGACCATTCGAAAGGGGGCTCTTGCATGAAAGGTTTGATCGGCATCGCCCTGGCACTCTCGGTGGCGCTCATCGGATGCCAACGACACAACGCGCAGCAAGGCGGCGGAGGCGGCGGGACGGAAAAGCGCGCGCCCACGACGACCACCGCCCCCGCGCAGAGCGGCGGGACGAGCACGACCACCACGCAGACCGGCGCCACCCTCATCCAGCAGGCCTCGAAGAAGGCGGACGACGCCAACATCCTGCTCTCGCACAAGGACTACACGGGCGCTGCCCGCGACGTCCAGCAGAGCCGGACGCTCATCGAACAGGCCAAGGGCAAGGCCCCTTCCAACATGCAGACCCAGATCAACAATCTGGACAAGATGGCGGCCAAGGCCGAGACGAGCATCAACAAGAAGTCGCCTGATGCCGTCAAGGATACCCAGGCCCTTTCCAAGGGCCTCAAGGACCTGGTCGCGAGCGAAAACAAGGTCATGGGCGGCGGCGGCCAGCCCGCACACCAGCCCGCGCACAAGTAACGCAGCAACGAAAAGCCCCCGGGAGAAACGTTCTCCCGGGGGCTTTGTCTTGGCCGCTTAGAAGTTGAAGCCGGCGCCGAGCTTGAGGCCGTAGACCAGCTCGGAGACGCCGCCGAGGTTGTAGGCCCGGGCCGTCCCCTCGCCGATCAGGGTCGCCATGCCGACCTTGTAGCCGGCACCGATCGAGCCGATGGTCTCGGTGCCGCTCAAACCGGCGATCGCCATGTTCGAGGTGGTGGTGTTGCCCTCGTTAGACTGGGTGGTCTTGGCGCCGTTGACCGGGGTGGTCGTCGTCAAGATCTTGGAGGTGTTGGTGTTGGTGGTGTTGGTGGTGGTCGAGCCGATCAGCACCGGCGCGTAGCCGACCTTGGTGTAGAGGGTGAGGGTGGGATTGACGTTGTAGGACGCACTGAGGCCGATGATCGGGCCCATGGCCAGGAACGAGGAGTCCGCCACGGAGTTGTCCTTGGCGGTCGTCTCGGTCACGATCTCGGTGGTCTTGGTGCCCGTCGCGTCGAACTGGGTCTCGGTCTGCTTGGCAGCGCCCTCGGCCTTGTCCCCCTTCACCGTCTTGGCAGTGGTTTCCTGCTTGGCTGCGCCGATGGGCATGGTCACGCCGCCGAAGAAGGACACGGTGCCCATGGGCCCGTCGGCCAGCACGTAGTCCCCGTGGAAGGTGAGGTCGTTGACCATGAAGCTGCGCGCCACCGAGTACGCCATGCCGCCCTCGGCGGCATAGGTCGACTTGGGGGTGTTGGCCGCGGTGCTCGAATCACCCTGCCGCAGGGTCAGGATGTTGCCGCCGTTGCGGGTGTAGCTCGTGGTGAAGACGGTGTTCGCAGCGTTGGCCGCAGGGGCGGTGATCGTCGCGCCGTAGTTCGCAAACGGCGTCGAGATCGTCATGGTGTCGCTGACCGAGCGGGTGTCGGTGGTGTTGTTCGAGGTGGTCGAGGTGCCCTTGAGCGCATCGGTCGACTGGCCGAAGAGGTGCATCGCCTCGGTGGAGGTGGTGCCCCACACGTTGGCGCCGAACAGGCCCGCGCCGAGGCCGAAGCGGCTACCGCCCCACCAGGTGGCGTCCAGGCCGTACATGACCCCGAGGCCGTTCTCGCGGGTGGCCGGCTTGTCGGTGGGCTTGACGGTCGTGCTGTTCACCGCGTCGTTGCCGGTGACGACCCTGCTCTCGGTCACGGTCGTCGTCCGATCGACCATCAGGGCGCGGTTGCCGAGCTCGAAGGCAGGCCCGATGAAGACGCTGAGCGAAACGTTGGGGCGCGCCGCCGAGACCGAAGGCGCGGGGGCCGCCGCAACGGGCGTGGAAGCCGAGCCACGCATCTGGGCGTGGGCGGGAAGGGCGGCGAGCATCGAAAGGCTGAGCGCGAGGGCGTAAGTCCGTTTGTTCAAGTCTAAAAACCTCATTGAAACATCGTACGAACACTAGTCATGATGCCAAACAAATTATTTTATAGACGAAAGTTTATCACAAATAGACGCTTCAAGGCTCACCCCCCGACGGAAACCGCCGGGGGGTGAGCCTTGGAAACGATCAGCAAGAAGTTTAGCCGCCCCTGCGAAGGCGAGCGCGTGGCACGACCGAGTACCGCCGCTCTGCCTCGATCCCCGTCGGAGGCACCTCGAAGTTCATGCCCACGACCATGGGGGGGGCGGACGCGACGCGCTCGGCGACGGACTGGTAGATCTGGCCGTAGTTGTCGAACACGGTCTTGCACGGCATGCAGATCCAGAAGCCCGCGCGGGCTCCGACCCCGGGGGTGGTCCGGTTCTTGCACAAGGGACAACGACCGCCGTGGGTCACCATGGGCCTACGACCTCCTCAAACGCCTAAACGACGGCTCCATCATCCCTTGCCGCCGGATGCGGCGTCGGTGGGATGCGTCACGCCGCGCGAGCAGGAGCGTCAGACCGGTCAGGGGCGCATCGGATCCTTCTTTGCGCCACTTTGGCCAAAAGCCAGGCCCCACGCGGACAAAATCGGTCACAAGCTGGGTATGCAATGAACATGCCGACAATTCTGGTCGCCGACAGCTCTCGGCTCATGCAACGCAACCTCACCATGACCCTTCAACAGGCGGGATACGACCTGCTCCTGGCAAACGACGGCATGGAGGCCTTGACCCTCTGTACCAAGCAACCGCCGGATCTGCTGATCGTCGACGTGGCCCTGCCCGGCAAGAGCGGCCTCGAGCTGTGCCAGCTCCTGCGCGGCAATGAGGCGACCCAGCACCTGCCGGTGCTCCTGCTCTCCACCGATGAGCGCCACAAGCGTTACTCGCCCGCCTACGGGGCCCAAGGGGCCCTCCTGAAGCCGATCGAGACCAAGGATCTGCTGAGCATGGCCAACAGCCTGCTTGCCCCCCTGCCTTCTTCGGGTAAGCTGCTCCAGCTCCAGCTCGGCGACGGCCCCCTCGAGACCGAGGTGGCAACCGTCCATGCGCCGAAGCAGATCACCGTGCTGGTCCCGCCCGGCACCATCTTCAAGTCCAAGCAGAGCTTCAAGGTCCAGTACGACGGCGAGGGCGGGGCGCGAATCATTCGCTCGGCCGCCGTGGCCGTGATCGGCGACGACAGCGTCACCCTCGCGCTCGGCCAGGACGTCGTGATCGAGCAGCGCCGGCGGCACTTCCGCAAGCAGGTCGAGATCCCGGTTCGCTACAAGTTGCCCGGCGACTTCTACCGGCTGGGCCGCACCCTGGACATCAGCGGGGGCGGCATGCGCTTCGCGGCCACGGGCTGCCAGCCGCCCGTCGGGCTCGAGATCGACTTCCAGCTGGTGCTGGACCCGTCCATCTTCATCACCGTCACCGGGGCGGTGCGCCGCCTCGTCCCCGCCGAGAACGGGGTCTTCGAGATCGGCGTCGAGTTCCTGGCCATCGACCCCAGCGTTCAGCAAGAGCTGACCATGTTCCTGTTCGCCAGCGCCGAGCTGGGGGCCAAGTCCTAGAAACGAGAGACGCCATGCTCCACGACGTACTCGCCTACATCCACGCCCACCAGGGGGCCCCCGTGACCGAGATCAAGCGCCACTTCGGCCTCTCCTCGGACATGGCGGCCAACCTCCTGATCCAGCTCGAAGACGCGGGTTACCTGCACGAACAGCAGCTCGAGGCCTGCCACCACATGGACGCCCAGGGCAACTTCAAGGAGACGGGTGGTGGCTGCGGCTCGGGGGGCTGCGGCAGCGGCGGCTGCAGCTCGGGCGGCGGCGCCTGCGCGGTCGGCGAGGCCTTCGAGCGCGGCTGCTGCGGCATGAACAGCCCCTACCGGGTCACGGCTCGGGGCGAGGCCTTCCTGACGCGCATGCGTGCGATCGCAGGCTAACCTCTCTAGAAGGCGTAGTAGACGCTTCCCACGTTGAGCAAGCCCCCCGCGTAGGGGGCCCCCGACAAGTCGGACCGGTTCCAGTTGCGCTCGGCGCTCACCTTGAGGTAGAGGCCCGGGTAGAGCTGCCAGGTGGCGAACGCCGAGAGGGCCTGGCTCGCGTCGGTGCCACCGGCCTGGTAGTCGCGGCGCAAGAGGCTGTAGGCCACCGTCAGGCTCAACGGCCCGAACCGACGGCGCAAGGAAAGCTCCCCCCAGCCGCCGGTATGCTCGCTCTCCGCAAGGCCCAGGTAGCGGTAGGCGCCGGCGGCGATCCCGCCGATGACCCCCGCCCACCCTTGGCGCTCGAGGCCGAGGCTCAGACCTCCGGTCCGACCGTTGGCGAAGTCGCCCCCCGCATTCAGCCCCCAGAAGGCATCCCAATCCCAGAACAGGTCGTAGGTAGCCAGTTCGAGCGATAGGCTGCCCCAAACCCGCGAGAACTCGGGGTACAGGGCGTAGCGCGCGCCCCTGAGCCCTCCCGACAGGGTGAGAAGGTAATCCTGCCCGAGGGCGAGTTCGTGCCCGAGGCCCAGGCTCAGCCCGCCGCTCGCATCGGCATTGCCCCTGGCGAAGCGCTGTGGATCGGGCGCCGCCTGGCCCGAGACGTGGTCATCGACGCCCACGTCCCAGCCGATCCGCGCGTAGGGACTGCCGAGCTCCCAGGCCCCTGCCGGTGATGCGAATAGCAGGCAAAGGGCGGTGATGGCGAGCGTATACTTTCTCAGCGTCCCGGCCCCCGCAACTTCTCGAGCAACTTCTCGGCACGCCGCTCCCGGCGCTCCTCTTGGTCCTGGCGAACGCGCTGCGCGGCGTCTTCGAGACGACGCTCGACCTTGTCCATGCGCTGCTGCCTCAGCTCTTGACGCTCCTGGCGGCCGAAGCGGCGCAGTTCGCGCTGGACGCCGGTGATCTGCCGCTCCTCGCGCATGGCGCGACCGCCCCGGCCCGTCACCATCGCACGCTCGACGCCGCGTGACTCGGCGCGTTCCAGCCCGCGACGCAGGCGGAAGGTCCTGCCTTCGTCCAGCTCACGATTTTCGGCCCGCTCCAGCCGCTGCAAGCGGCCCATGCGGTCCACGTCGACCCGGAAGCCCCCCGCCACGTCCTGGCTCCGCTCCTCGCGATCGCGGACCTCGACCAGCCCCTCGTAGACCGTCACCCGCGAGCGCTCCTCCTCGTAATCGACCCCCAGGGTGGTGCCGCGGATGAGCGCGGTCGCGTGGGGGGTGCGGATGAAGAAGGGAGCCCCCAGGGCCTTGGTGAAGTGGCTCCAGACGCGACCCGCCTGAAGCAGGAAGCCCCGCTCGTCTTCGACGACCAGCTGAGCGAAGGGCAAGAGAGCCACGGTGGTGCCGTCGTGCCGCGCGACCGTGACCTCGGAGCGCGTGCCGGTCTTGACCGCATCCCCCGCCGACAGCTCCTCGGCCTCGCGGGCCGGGTGCCAGTCGGCGTCTCCTTGGGTCAGGACCGAGACCTCCCCTTTGAGCTCGATGAGCCGGGCGAGACTCGCCGCAAAGGCCGCCGACGAGACCGAGAGCCACACGACCAGGCCCATGATGATCAGGCGTCCGAGTTTCATGACCGCGTCTCCTCCAGCGTGAGCCAGCCCTCCTGGAGGGCCTTGAGGACGGCCCCCGTGCGCGAGCCCACCCCCAGCTTGCCGAAGATATTGCTCAGGTGCTGCTGGACCGTGCGCTCGCTGATGCCGAGGCGAGTGGCGATCTGCTTGTTGCCCAGATCCTTGGCGACCTCACGCACGATCTCGCGCTCGCGCTCCGAGAGGCTCTCGTGAGCCGGGGCCGGCGTGCCGCGCATGGAGCCCATGACCGCCCGGGTGACCTCGGGCTGCAAGAGGGCCGGCTTCCCGGCGGCCACTAGGCGCACCGCTTCGTAGAGCTGCTCCTCGTCGGCCGTCTTGAGCAGGTAACCGTTGGCCCCCGCCTGCAGGGCCCGCAGCACGACGTCCTCTTCGCCGTGGGCCGAGAGGATGACGATGCCGAGGCCCGGACGGGTCCCCTTGAGCCGGCGGGTCGCCTCCACCCCGTCCATGACGGGCATGCTCAGGTCCATGACGAGCACGTCCGGCGAGAGGCGCTCCACCTGGGCGATCGCCTCCTCGCCGTTTCCGGCCTCGCCCACCACCTCGAGGTCCTCGGCCTCCGCGAGCAGTTCACAGGTGCCCCGCCGCACGATCGGGTGATCATCGGCCACCAGCACGCGCCACGTCTTCATCTCGCACCTCCTGTCTGAGGAAACCGCATCTCGATCCGCGTCCCCTTCCCCGGCGCCGACGCCACCGCCAGGTGACCTCGCAGGGCCTGCACCCGCACCCACATGCGGTGCAGGCCACTGTGCTCTGGCCCCTCCGGGGCATGCTCCAGCTCCGGCACCACGAAGCCCTTGCCGTCGTCTTCAACGGTCACGACCGCCTCTTGGCCCTCGTTGCGGAGCGCCAAGCGAATATGAGAGGCTGCGGCGTGCTTGAGGGCATTGTTGAGCGCCTCCTTGACCAACCAGTACAGCTCGGCCTCGCGCCCCGGCTCCAGGGGACGCCAGGAACCAATCTCGGCCTCGACCGCAAGCCCCCTGCTGCGGGCCGCATAGTCGGCGACCATCTCCTCGACGGCCACCCGCAGGCCCGAGCGCGCCAGGGTGTGCGGGACCAGGGCCTTGCGCACCCGCATGACCTCTTCGAGGATGCGCTTGGCGAGCCCCTCGGCCCCATCGAGCCGCTCGCCGGCCGCTGCGGCGTCGTTCGACAGGAGCTTGCGGACCCGGCGCAGGTCGCGGGTCAGGGCGATGAGCAATTGCTGGGTCTCGTCGTGCAGCTCGCCATCGATCCGCTCGCGCTCGCGCCGGGCCTCGCGCGCCAGGTCCGCCGCGTACCACTCCAGCATCCGGTTGCGATCGCGCAGGAGGCGCGCCTGCTGAGCGGCCAGGCCCGCCACGAAGCAGGTGATGACGACCCCGGCGGCGGGCACCAGATCCAGCCACCAGCCTCGAAGCAGGGCCCCCTGCGCCGCTCCGGTGAGCAATATCAAGAGGGCGATGAGCACGAGCACCCGGCGCCCAGACGGGGCCGGGTGCTCAGAGGCCAGGTAGGCCCCGGGCCCGAGGCCGAGGACCAAGAGAACGATCAGGGTCAGGGGAAGGGGCTGGCGCCGCAGGGGGCCCGTGGCGCTCAGGTTGGCGAGCGCGGTGGCGTGCAGCTCGATGCCGCTCATGCGGCCGCGCTCCATGAAGGGGCCCATGAAGCCCGTGTCCGGCAAGCCCTGGGCCGTGGCCCCCACCATGACGATCTTGTCGCGGAACGCGCCCGGCGGTGCCTGGAGAGCCTCGTGGAAGCTGGTGCGCGGGAAGTGGCCCGCCGGCCCCATGGGGTTGAGGTAGCCCTCCGCGCTCGACGCGACGCTCAAGCCTGCCGCCCGGGCCACCGCGAGGCCGAAGGTCGGCAGCATCGTGTCGCCTTCGCGGCGCATGGGATCGAGCTCGTGGATCTCGTCGGCGGTGGTGAATTGGGCCAGCCCCAGGGCCGCAGCGGCGGCCTGGAGAGAGGGGAGGGGCTCGAAGAGGACGGTACGGCCCTCGGCCCCGCCTGCGAGGCTGTAGGCGGGCAGCACCACCCGGCCCATCTTCGCGATCGCCTGGGCCAGGGCCACGTCCTCGGCCGGCTCGCGCGCCGCCTCGTTGAAGGCCACGTCGATCCCCACCGCCTTCGCCCCGTCCGCGTGCAGGCGGTCCAGGAGGGCCGCGAAGCGTCGGCGGTCCCAGGGCATCTGGCCGTAGCGCACGAGCGACGCCTCGTCGATGGCGATGATCGCCACGTCGGGCGGCGGCGCGAGGGGGCCGCGCAGGCGCAGGCGTCCCACCAGAGAGGCACGCTCAGGCGCATCCAGCATGCCGGCGGCGGTCGCCCCCGCAAAGGCGAGGACGACGCAGGCGGCGGCGATGAATGGCTGAAGACGGCGAATCAATGGCGGATCCTCGCGCCCTCTCTTATACCCGCCTCGCCGCCCCCTCATCAAGGGAGCGAGCCGGACGGGCCAAGGATAGCGCAGCGCGCGCGAGGCGGCCTGCGGGGATTCGCGCACGCAGCGCTAGGCAATCTTGCTAAGCGCAAAAGCCGCAGGCGCTTGGCGAGCCATGGAAAAGGCCGGGTAGGTTTTGACCCACCCGGCCTTTCCCGTGTAAAGTGACGCCAGAACCTTTAGACGGCGCGGTGAACCTTGCCAGCCTTCAAGCAGGAGGTGCAGACGCGAAGCTTACGGACGGTGCCGTTCACGTTCGCACGAACGCTCTGAAGGTTCGGGAGCCAACGACGCTTGGTATGCCGGTTCGAGTGGCTGACGTTAAAACCCGTCGAAGGGCCCTTCTCGCAGACGGCGCAGACTTTCGGCACGGTTGGTTCCTCCAGGAAATGTCGGGATGTAGGTGGAAACTCTTTTCCACGCTGGTACGGGAATGATCACAATACCAAACTTCGCTTATGATTTCAAGAACCCACGTATGCTGGTCGTCAGCATCGGCAACACCAACGCCCGTTTCGGCTGGTTCGACGGGGCCGATCTGGTCGAGAGCGAGGCGATCTCCACCGCGTCGCTCAAGAAGGCCCCACCCCGGCTGGAGGACGGCTGGGGCGCCACCATCGTCTCGGTGGTGCCCGAGGCGACCGAGGCGCTCGCCAGGGCCTGGGGAGATCGTCCCCTGCGGATCCTGAACGCCGACAGCGCGGGAATTCCCGTCGATTACCACCCGCGCCAGGCGATCGGCGCCGATCGGCTCGCCAACGCGATCGCCCTTTTGGATCGCGGCCTTGCGCCCGGAATCGCGGTGGATTGCGGCACCGCCACCACCTTCACCGTGGTGGACGCGCGCGGTCACGTGGTGGGCGGCGCGATCGCCCCGGGCCTCGGCACCGCCGCCCGCGCCCTGGTCGGCAAGACGGCCCAGCTGCGCCACGTGCCGTACGTGCGCAAGCCGGAGCCCTGGGGTCAGGACACCATCACGAACTTGCAGCTGGGGATGGTCGAGGGCCACGTCGGTATGATTGCGCACTTGGTGGCGCGCATGCGCGAGGGCCTCGGATCCGAGGCCCCGGCCTTGCTGTGCGGCGGCTGGGCCGAGACCCTCCAAGCGGGTCTGCCCGGCTTCATGTGCGTCCCCTTCCTCACGCTGGAAGGGGCAAGGCTCTTCGGCTCGAAGGGCTAGCGGGGCACCCAGAGGCGAGTGCCGGGCTTGATCCAGTGGGGGTTCTTGATGCGCGAGCGGTTTGAGCGGTAGATCGCCTGCCACTGGTCGCCGCGCCCGTAGGCGCGCTCGGCCATGCGCCAGAGCGAATCGCCCGGGCGCACCGTGACCCAGCCCGCCGAGGGACGCTCGGTCAGGACCGGGATTTGCAGCACCATGCCGGGCTGCAACAAATCAGCACGCCTGATCGGCGGCTGGTTCCGCTCGAACAGCACCTTCCAGCGCGTGGCGTCCCCGAGTTGATGCTTGGCGATCGACCACAGCGAGTCGCCCCGGCGCACCACGTAGGTCCGATGGGCCCTGGGGGCCGCGGGCGTCGCCACCGGCGAGGGTGCGGCGCTGGCGGTCGCCTGCGGCTTCTCGGTGGCCACGGGCGTCGGCTGGGCTGCCGGTGACGGGGTCGCCTTGGCAGTCGGCTGGACCGTGGGCTTCACCGTCGGCTTGAGGGTCGGTTTGGGCGTCGGCTTAGGCGTCACCACGGGCTTGGGCGTCGCGGTAGGGACAGGCTTGGCCGTCGCCTTGGGCTTCGGGGTCGGGGTAGGCTTGAGCGTCGCCTTGGGCTTGGGCGTCTCGCTCGGGGCGGCCTTCGGGGTCGCCGTCGCCTGGGCGAGCGGCGTGGCACCGGGGACCGGCAGCATGGCGATCAGGTTGCTGTCGCGCAGCTGGGTCCGCACGATGGTGAAAGAGCGATAGCCCGGCTTCTCGATGACGAAGCGATCGGTGGCCCCCTCCGGCACCACCAGGATGAGGCGGCCATCGGGACCGGTCACCCCCACCTGCTCGCCGTGCTCACCCACGATCCGGGCCCCCGCGAGCGGCTTGCCGGTGCGCGCGTCGATCACGCTCAGGCCAACTTTTAGTTGCGCCTCGGCCCAGGCGGGCATGGTGGCGAGCGGCGCCGCGGAGATCATCCCCGCGAGGGCGGCCGCCTTCCAGGAGCTTGCGACCCGGCGCGGCCGCGCCACGACCTCAGGCGTCTCCCACAGCGCGAAAGCGCGCAGCGCCTCGGCATAGCGTCTCGGCAGGGCCTCGCGCCGCCAGAGCGGGCTGTGCGGCGCCACCAACTGCTTGAGGATCAGAACCTCGAAGGTGATGTCGTCGGAAGCGGAACCGGGACGGGAAGAAGCGGACATCCGGACCTCGAAACGCGAGAAGCGGGCAACATAACAAAAGTACACGACCGTACGAGCGTGGCGCAAGGGCTCACGCACGCGACGGGCGCGCCGCATGCGGCGCGCCCGTCAGAGGAGGGGAAGGTTTAGAGCAGGCTGCCGTAGGTGTGCAGACCCTGCGCGAGGTAGTTGACCCCCAGGTAGGTGATCAGCACCGAAACGAAGCCGACCACCGACATCCAGGCCGCCCGGTGATCGCGCCAATCGCGGGTCAGGCGGGCGTGGAGGTAGCCGGCGTAGACCAGCCAGGTGATGAGGGCCCAGGTCTCCTTGGGGTCCCAGCTCCAGTAGGTGCCCCAGGCGTGGTTGGCCCACATGCCACCGGTGATGATGCCGATGGCGAGCACGGGGAAGCCCACCAGGGTGAGGCGGTAGGCCAGGTCATCCAGGAAGAGCATCTGCGCGGAGAGCTTGCCGCCCACGGCGGGGCCGCCTTCGAGGGCGAGCATGCCGCCGCCCGAGGTGCCGCCACCCTGGCCTTCCTTCTTGGCCTTGGTGTAGTGCAGGAAGAGGTAGATCACCGCCGCCGCGAACGCGAGCAAGAAGGCCGCGTACGAGATCAGCATCAGGCTCACGTGGATCTTGAGCCAGTAGCTCTGGAGGGCGGGCATCAAGGGGTGGGCGTCCTTGATGCGGGCGGGCAGGACCGAGGCGAAGCCGATCAGCAAGAAGGTCAAGGGCGCCGCCACCACCCCGAAGACCTTGGGCTTGAGGGTGAAGTGCACGACCAGGAAGATCGCGAGCATGCCGAAGATGAGGAAGACCAGGGATTCGAACAGGTTCGAGAGGGGGGCGTAGCCCGCGTAGACGTAGCGCAGGACCATCGAGGCGGTGGAGCAGACCAGCCCCACCCCCATGCCCGCGACGCCGACCCACCGGGCCCAGGCCTGCTTGGCGACGTGCTCGAGCATGAAGAAGACGGAGCTTGCGAGCACGGCCCAGAAGAGAATCGTGATGAAGAGCTCCTCGAGCTGCATGAGGTTGTTCATAGTGCGTGGCTCCTATGCCTTGGCCTCGGCCTTGGCACCGAGTTTGAGGGCGATACGGACGAGCTCCTGACTGAAGACGTAGTGGCCGCGATTGGCCTTGCCCGAGAGCAGATAGCCCCCGTCCTTGGGATTGACCCAGACCTGACGCAGGCTGAAGAAGGCGAGCGCCGTGCCGATGGTGACGATGATGAAGCCGGTGTAGACGAGCGGGATGCCGGGGTCCGACTTGGTCTGGAGGCCGCTGTAGAGGCGCGGCGCCTCATAGCGCAGGGTCATGCCGGCGACCTTCTGCTCGCTGCCCATGGGGATCGACGCCACCGGCTCGGGGCGCGCGCCGCCCGCCTGGAAGCGCATGAGCATGAGCGGGGCCTTCTCCGAGCGCAGGTAGAAGAAGTACTGGTCGCCGCCGATGGGCACCAGCTTCGAGAGCGACCCGTCCAGGCCGATGCTCTGGCCGTTCTGCATCTCGATGGTGGTGGGCTTGCCGTTGAGGACGATGTTGGCGCCGCCGACGCCCCAGAAGGACTGGTAGAACCAGACCCCGTCGTAGATGAAGGGCTCGTTGACCCAGATCCGCTTGGTCTGGACGACCGCGCCGTTCTTGATGACGGACAGCTCGCTGTAGAACTGCTTGACGCGCGTCTCGTCGTAGTAGTCCATCCAGAACTTGTCGAGGCGCACGCTCCAGTCGTGGTTGGCGCGCGCCAGGGGCCCGCGCACCGTCGAGAGGTGCTCGACGATCTGGGCGGCGGGGACGACCTCGCCGGGGAAGAGCGGGACCTGACCCTTGAAGACGCCCACGCCACTCACGAGGCCGCCGATTAGGATGGTGAAGAGGCCGATGTGCGTCACCAGGGGCGCGAAGCGCGACCAGCGGCCCTTGTGGCCGACGAGACCGCCGCTCTTGCTGGGGTAGACGCGGTAACCGTGGGCTTTGAAGGTCCTCGCCAGGTCCTCGATGGGCTGCGCGGGCAAGAGGACCTTGTTCTCGTGGTGGCGCTCCTGGGCGGCGAGCGCCACCTCGGGGGGCTTGCGCAGCCCCACCTTGAGCCGGGGGATGACGACCGTCAGGGTCGAGATCCACAGGTTCAGGAAGAACAGGGCCAGGAGGGTGAGGAACCAGCCGGAGTAATAGACGTTGTGGGCCCCGACGGCGCGCAGCACGGCCTTGGCGCCGTCGCTCATCTTGAGGGCGTCGATGGAGGCGATGTCCCCCTGCGGCACGATGGTGCCGATGATGGCGCCCAAGGCGATCGCAAGAATCAGGACGATGCCCAGCTTCACCGATCCCCAGAACTTGATGAACGAGGGCCAGAAGGGCTTGGCGGTCGATGCGGGGGTCTCGTTGGAGGAAGGGGCTGTCGTCGACATGGGGATCCTTAAAGCAAGCCGGTCACACGGCATGCGTGCGTCAGGCAGGGTGCTCCGAGTCAATTCTACGCCGCGGGTTCGCCAAGCCGCAAGGCAAGGCAACGACGGCCGGGGATCTGCCCTCACAGGGTACCGCGCCCCGGCAGCCGGCGGGTATAAGGGTAAACTACCGATTCACAGGCGCACCAAGGGGCGTATTATCAAGATAGATGCCCTTTAAGGTCAAGAAATCTTTACCGAATCGTTCCGCCACGATGGCGCGGCCCCGCATCAGGTCGGTTATAATTCTTCCTAAGCCGATTCTTTTGTAGATGCGATGCCCCGAGACGGCCGATCGGCTTGAGGAGTTCCAGCACACGATGCACGTCATGATGCTCGGCCTGAGCCACCACGCCACCCCAGTCGAAGTCCGGGAGCGCGCGGCCATGTCGGGGAGCAAGCTTCCCCAAACTTTCGCAAACCTGCTCGCGCACCCCGAAGTCCTCGAGTCGGTCATCCTCTCCACCTGCAACCGCGCCGAGATCTACACGGTCGTCGAATCGCTCGAAGAAGGGCGCGAGGCCCTGCTCGCCTTCATGGCCGATGAGACCGGCCTCTCGCGGGGGGTGCTCGAAGCTTACGCCGAGTTCCTCACCGACTCCGACGCCATCACCCACCTCTTCCGAGTGGCCGCGGGCCTCGAGAGCCTGGTGCTCGGCGAGGGCCAGATCCTCAGCCAGGTCAAGGACGCTTACGCCACCTCCCTCGAGCACGGCGGGGCCGGGGTCATCCTCGATCGCCTCTTCCGCGCGGCGGTCACCGCCGGCAAGCGCGCCCGGACCGAGACCGACATCGCCCGCGGCGCCGTCTCGGTGTCGAGCGCGGCCGTCGAGCTTGCGCGCCACACCCTGGGCGACCTCAAGGGCGCCACGGTGCTGCTCTTGGGCGCGGGCAAGATGAGCGAGCTCGCCGCCAAGCTCCTCGGCGGCTACGGCATCGGCCGGGTGGTCGTCGCCAACCGCTCGTTCGAGTCGGCCGAGCAGCTCGCCGCCAAGGTCAACGGCGAGGCGATCCCCTGGATCGACATGGCCCCCACCCTCTCGGACGCCGACGTGGTGATCTGCTGCACCGGCGCGCCGCACTACATCCTCTCGGCCTCGGACGTGGCGGGCCGCCTGAGCCAGCGCGCATCCGAGCGTCCCATCGTGTTCATCGACATCTCGGTGCCCCGGAACCTCGACCCCGAACTCAAGCGCGTGCCGGGCGTCGAGCTGTTCGACATCGACGACCTGCACTCGGTCGCCAGCCGCAACCGCGCCGAGCGCGCCGGCATCGTCGACGAGGTCGTCGCCATCCTCGACCACGAGATCACCGAGTTCCAGACCTGGGTCAAGAACTTCCGGCTCACCCCCATGATCACCTCGCTGCGCACCCGGATCGGCTCGCTGCGCGAGACCGAGCTTTCGCGCTTCTGGGGCAAGCATGCCGAGGCCTTCACGCCCGAGCAGCAGGCCATGATCGAGGAGATGACCCAGGCCCTGGTCAACAAGATCCTTCACCAGCCGACCGCCGAGCTCAAGCGCATGAGCCTGCCCCAGCAGCAGCGGCACGCCTCGGCCCTCAAGGCCCTGTTCGACCTCAAGGTCGAGAACCTCGCGGACCACTACCGCCGCAAGATCGACGAGCGCCGCAGCCGCACCGCCCCCTTGATCCTCTAAACGCGAACAGGGCAAACGCAAATGAGCCGGTCGGCGAGACGCCGACCGGCTCATTTGCGTTTGCCCTCAAGGATCGTCGGTCAGGCGGTCCATGACCGGCACGTACAGGTTCTGGATCAAGACGAGGAGCATGGCGGTCACGGGCACGGCAACGATCGCCCCCACCAGCCCCAACAGCTGGCTACCGATGAGGACCGCGTAGATCACGAGCAGCGGCGAGATCTCGACCGTCCGGGCCATGATGAACGGCCCCAGCACGTTGGCCTGGATGAAGTTGGAGATGGCGTAAACCACCCACGCCAGGAGCATGACCTTCCAGGAGACGGTGAGCCCCACCAGAGTCGCCAAGGTGACGCCGGTGAAGAAGCCCAGATAGGGCACGATCTCGAGCACTCCCGAGAGCAGCGCGATGAGCCACGCGTACGGCAAGCCGATCAGCGACAGGCCAATGGCGAGCATGGTCGCCAGCGCGGACATGCTCATCAGCTGCCCGCGCACGTAGGCCCCCAGGCGATCGATCACCGGCCGGAACTGGGCGGCGATCAGCTCGCGGTGCCGCGCGGGGAAGAGCGACACGAAGCCCCGCCCGAGCTCCGGACCCTGGAGCAGCAGGAAGAAGGCGCTCAAGAGCACCATCATCAGGCCGGCAAGAGCGCTTGCGACCTGCAAGGTGAAGGACAGCCCTGCCTGGAGCCAGCCGCCCAGCCGCTGGGAGAGCCACGCGCTCACCTCGACGACGACCCGCGAGATCTCGGGAGACTGCCCCGCCCGAGCCGCGTAGAAGCGGGTGAGGCGCGATAGCCAGTCCTGAACGGCAACCACGGTGCCGGGGAGATTGGCGACCAGCGCGCGGGCCTGCTCGAGCACCACCGGCAGCACCAAGAGGACCAAGAGGGCGCCCACGGCGAAGAGGCTAAGGAAGATCACCCCGATGGCGGCGGGCCGGGGCCAGCGGTGCGCGACCAAAAAGCGTACCGGGGGCTCCAGGGCCGAAGCCACCACCAGCGACACCAGCACGAGCCCGACGATGAGGGGAAAGGTTTTGAGGGCGAGAAGCAGCAGAAAGAGGGCGATCGCAATAACGATCGAGCGAGGGGCGATCGCAACCGTCAAGGTCGGCTTACCCATGAAAAGAGCTTGGCATGCGCCCCACCATGAGCGCATGCCAAGCCCGACGATTCTTGTTGTCCGGACCGCCTTAGCAGGATGGCCGCAGGCGCTAGGTCCCCTGAGGGACCTGCTGGACCAAGACCATCCGCTCGCACTGCGGGCACTCGAGAAGCGAGGTGACCGAGCCCGAGGGATACCGAATGTCCTTGATCCAGGCGGCCTCGAGGCAGCCACACTCGGGACAGATGTTCAAACGCACCTCCAAAGCCGGAAAAAAGCCGCGCCCCGAGAGGAGCGCGGCCATTTTTGTACCCGGCTCGCAGGGCGCAAAACCGTGCGAGGAAGGGTTTTCGGGCTACTTGGTCTCGCCGGTCGTAGGGGGCACGAGGCGATCGCCGATGGTCTGCTTGGGAGCCGCAGCGCCCTCGGTCGCACCCTCGACGGCGTCGTAGGGGCTCACGTCCTTGACGCGCTTGAGGGCGTCGATCAAAAGGACCATCATCTCGTTGGCGATCTCGCGCTGGCGGCTGATGCTGCCGGTGTAGCGCCACTCGTCGCGCAGACGCTCGTAGCGAACGCTGGCGCGGTCGGCGATGTCGTAGATGCGGCGCGAATCGGCGCCGGAGGCTCCCGACTGGGCCGAGACGGCACGGCGCACGTCGCTGATCCCACCCGCGAGGGCCGAGATCATGCGGTCCTCGATGCGATCCTTCTCGCGATCGCTGTAGGCGCGCATCCACTCGTCACGCAGGTCGTCGTAGCGGCGCAGGGCGGTGGTGGCGACGCGCTGGGCGTCGCGGACCGAGTAGTAGTCCTTGGCCTGGAGGGTGTCGCTGGAGGTGCCCTGCAGGCTCGCCAGGGACATGCCACCGGCGCCGCAGCCGGCAAGGGTGGAGGCCAGGGCGAGGGCAGCCAGAAGGGTCGCGGGCTTCAGGGCCATTTGAAAGATTCCTCCTCTATTTCGATTGCGTCGCAAAGGTGAAGGGAAAGCGCGGCTACCGGGTATTGACCGCGTCGTTCAGCAGGAAAGGCAGCTGCTGGGAGACCCGGCGGATGGCGTCGACGTTGTAATCGACGTCTTCCTGGGTGTCGGGGTAGCGCAGGCCGGGGACGGGGTTGGTGCCGAGGTAGCTGCCGTAGTCACCCATGTACTCGGCGTTCCAGCCGAGGCGCGCGATCTTCTGGGTGACGACCGAGTTGGCCATGCGGTTGAACTCGGCGGTGCTCATTTCCGGGCTGTCGTGCCACTTCTCGGCGATCTCGCGCTTGGTGCCGGGCTGGTTGTAGATGTTCATCGCGGTGATCAGGTTGCGGTTGAAGGAGCGGCCGCCCTCGGTGACCATGTAGTTGGTCAAGGACAGACGGTTGGTGTCGTAGACCGAGTTGAAGGCCGGCAGGTTGTTGATGCGGCGGTTGACGTCCTCGTTGACCCAAGCATCCACCCGGCCCTGGTAGGCGCGGTTCTCGGAGGTCTGCATGTCCTGCTGCTTTTGGGCGCGGACCGAGGGCAGCAAGGGCTTGAGTTCGTCCTCGCTCTTGACGGGTTTGTAGGCGTCCTTGCTGAAGGGGTGGGCGCCGTCGTCCTTGGCCAGGAAGATGGTCTTGCCGCTCGAAAGCGCGAGCTTGGCCTCACCCGCATCCAGCTTGGGGTAGGTCTTGCCGACGAGGCGCTTCTTCTCTTCGCGCAGGCGGCCATAACCGGCGAGCAGGTCCACGGGGTCGTTGGAGACCTCGCTCAGATCGACCTTGCGGGCAGGGACGGGCGCCGGGGGCAGGGCGATCTTGGGCACGGGCTTGGGGTCGCTCGGCAGGATGACGGGGAAGGTCGGCTGCCAGTAGTAGCGGGGCTCGTGGACCGGCGGGGGCGTGGGGCGATCCGAGTAGCCGTCGTCCCGGCCGGAGGGCGGCGTGGGGCGCGTGCTGCCACCGGTCGAAGGGGGAGTCGGACGGCTGCTACCGCCGGTCGAAGGAGGGGTGGGGCGGCTGCTGCCACCGGTCGAGGGCGGAGTGGGGCGATAGTCGCCGTCGTTGGCCGCAGGCGGGGTCGGGCGGCCGCTGCTGCCGGTCGAAGGCGGCGAGGGGCGGTTCGCATCCGACTTGTAGCTGTCCTTGCTGGAAGGAGGCAGCGGGCGGGCGTCGTTGGCGGCAGGAGGCGCAGGACGGGTCGACGTGGTGGAGCCGACCGAAGGGGGCACCGTACGCTGGCTAACCGAGTTGCTGCTGCTCATGGGAAGAAGCCTCCTTGGCGACGACACGACGGACGTTCAACTTGCGTTAAGAACGTTATCCGCGCCGAGAAGGCGATCTTTCTTAAATCAATCCCAAGACAAGGTAAAGGAACGGTTAATTATCCCGCTGGACGCTCCAGGAGGGCGACGGTCTCGACGTGGGCGGTCTGGGGGAACATGTCCACCGGCCGGGCACGCACGAGGCGATACCCGCCCTGCTCGGCGAGGATCTTGAGGTCGCGCGCGAGGGTCGCGGGGTTGCACGAGACGTAGACCAGGCGGGGAACCTCGGTCTTGGCGATCGCCGCGAGCACCTCGGGCTCGCAGCCCTTGCGGGGCGGATCGAGCACTACCCCGTCCAGGGGGCCCATGGTCGCAAGCAGCCTCGGCAGGCGTTCCTCGACCTTGCCGGTTTCGAAGCGCACGTTGGTGATGCCGTTGCGCGCGGCGTTGGCCTGCGCGTCGCGAGTCGCCTCGGGGATGGCCTCGATGCCCACCACCTCGCCGGCACCGCGCGAGGCCAGGTAGAGGGCGATGGTGCCGGTGCCCGAGTAGAGGTCGGCCGCCCGGCCCTCGGGGCGCAGGGCGAGGTAGTCGGCGGCGAGCGCGTAGAGCTGCTCGACCTGCTCCGAGTTGACCTGGAAGAAGCTGCGGGCCGAGATGGCGAACTTCAGGGGCCCGATCTGCTCGGTCAGGTGGTCCTTGCCCCAGAGCACCCTGGTCTCGTCGCCCATGAGGGTGTTGCCGGGCTTGGCGTGGACGTTCTGCACGATCGAGACCACGTGCGGGAAGCGCTCGCGGACGGCCTCGACCCACGCCTCGGCCTGGGGGAAGGCCGCGCGGGTCGTGACCAGCCCGATCATCAGCTCGCCGGTCTGGTGGCCGGCCTTGGCGAAGGCCGAGCGGAGCCAGCCCCGCTGGGTCTTCTCGTCGTAGACCTCGAAGCCGAAGCGCGGCAGGGTCTCGTGCAGGAAGGCCAGGACCTCGTTGTTGAGCGGATGCTGGATGTGGCAGTGGTTCACGTCCACCACCCGGTGGCTGCGCGGCTCGTACATGCCGATCCGGTAGGTGGGGCCTTCCTTGGCGATCGCCCAGTGGACCTTGTTGCGGTAATCCCAAGGGTCGCCCATGCCGAGGGTGGGCTCCAGCCAGTCCCCCACCTCGAAGCCGCCGATCCGGCGCAGGGCGTCGGCCACCTGCTCGCGCTTCCAGTGGAGCTGGCGCTCGTAGTCGAGCTCCTGCCACTGGCAGCCGCCGCAGGTCCCGAAGAGCGGGCATCGCGCCGCGACGCGCTCGGGGCCCTCGGTGATGACCGCGTCGACCACTGCGCGGGCGTAGCCCGGCTTGGTGGAGACGATCTTGGCCCGGACGCGATCGCCCGGGACGCCGAGGGGCACGAAGATGGGGAAGCCGTCGAGACGGGCGATCGCCTCGCCGCCACCGACCAGGGCTTCCAGCTTCAGATCGAGGGTATCACCGACGCGAACGGGAACTGCTTGCTTAGCCATGAGGTGCAGTATAGCACGGTTTGCGGGGTGAGCTGCCCGCGACGCCGGGCGTCCGACTTACGGCAGCTGCGCCCAGGCCTCGCGCAAAGGGATCGCGGGCAGATCGTTCACCAGGATCCCGATGCCGCGCGCATGCAGGCGCTGGGCGTCACGGTCCATCGAGACGGCGCCAGAAAGACCGAAGGCCTGCACCTTGAGAAAGCGTGCGACCAGGTCATCGGCCTCCCCGTGGCTCGCCGCGTGGGTCTGGACCCCATGAGCGGCGGCGAAGCCCACCGACTCGACCAGGTGCTTGGTCATGGCGAAGTGGCTGTCCGCCTTCTTTTCGAGCTGCTCGACCCGATCCAGCAAGGAAACGCTGAGGGCAGCCACCTGCTTGAAGTCCCGGCGCTTGATCGCAACCTGGGTGGCGTCCTGGTAGTCGTCGAGCCATCCTTTGAGCAGGCGCACATCCGCATCGCTGGCTTGCTTGCGATGGCGCGGCGGGGTCTCTGGCGGCAAGACGCCGCTCATCGAGACGAAGTCGCCCTTCACGACGGGAATGCCGCGCTTGTTGAAGTCGGCCGCGGCCCGGTCGAACCAAGCAGCCAAAGGCAGCACGAGGAACTCGAGGGAGATGAGCTTCTGCGAGAGCGGCAGCGACGCACCCTTCGAGGCCTTCGCGTAGACCTCCCGGCGCTCGCGGTTGGAATGGATGGCTTCGCGGACGTGCTGGTAGAAGCCCGTGGTGCTCTGCGCCGGCACGTAGCTGCTCTGTGCGGCGAGGCGCGGGGGTTCGGGGCGCTTCGCGGGCGCGCCGGCCTTCTGGTCGCCACCAGCAGCGAGCGTGGCGAGACGCGGATCCGGTCTGATGGTCGCTCGCGGATCGAGCCAGTTCTCGGGCATGCATTCCCCCCTAGGCAACGGGTTGTCTCTTCGAAGAGTTATAGTGACACCCGGCTCCTTAGTTGCCTGAATTTAAGGCACATTTAAGGTCACCCTCGAACCGAGTCCCCCGACAAGATCCATGTTAGCGTGGCGTCGAAAATTCCCCGCGAGGAGGACCCAACCCATGACCCAGCTCAAGGACGCCATCGACGGCTCGCTCTTCTCGGGCCTCAAGCGCATCGGCCAAAAGCCCGCGCACCGCCCCGTGATCGACGCGGTCAAGGACTACACCTCCAAGAACCAAGGCCCCATCCCCGCCGACCGCGTCCACGAAATCGCCGTCCGCGTGGCGCGCGACGAGCTCATCCTCGAAGGCAAGAAGCAACCGACCACCGAGCAGATCAACGCCAGGGCTTACCTGGGGGCCGCGATCGCGGGCGTCGAGCAGCCCTTCACCATCGCCGAGGACACCCGCGCTCCGGCCAAGGCCGAGCACTACTTCCTGAGCGGCGCCATCAGCAGCCGGGTCGCCTCCTGGCTCCCTTTCCTGCCCGAGAAGGCCCGCCACTGGGTCGGCTTCCAGACCTCGCACGCCATCGGCGTGGTCAAGGAGGTGGCCGACGCCATCAAGGGCACCGGCTACAAGAAGGAAGACATCAAGACCGACGATGCTGGATCCCGCCGCGCCTTGAAACCCTAGCCCATCCCCCGTTCGGGGCCCGCGCAAGCGGGCCTTTTTCTTTGCCGACAAGGGTATAAGGGAACCACCTAAACCTCATGATGTCCGAATCGCGCCCAAGAAAGGAAGCAGTCAACCTCCATGGCATCCGTCAGTTTCTCGGTCGGCGAAGCGCTCGGCTTCGGCTGGAAGACCTTCAAGGCGCACTCCTGGCTCCTCCTCGCGGCGGTGATCGGCCTCTTCGGCCTCACCTTCGCCCTGCAATGGGGCCTCGATGCGCTGTTGGGCGAGAAGAGCCTCCTGGGCTCCTTGCTCGGAATGCTCGCCGGCACACTCTCTACGTGCTGCTTCATCGGCTTCTACCTGGATCTGCTCGAGACCGGCACCCCGGACTTCCAGGCGCTCTTCAGCCGCCTCAGCCCCAAGAAGGTCATCAACTTCGTGCTCTTCTCAATGGCCTACGCCTTCATCTGCATGGTCGGCTTCTTCATGCTCATCGTGCCGGGATTCGTGTTCATCGCCATGTTCAGCCAGGGTGGTTACCTCATCATCGACCGGGACCTGAACTTCCTCCAGGCCCTCCAAGAGAGCGCGAAGATGACCAAGGGAGCCAAGGTGGACCTCTTCCTGTTCGGGCTCGCCGGCTTCGGCCTCTGCCTGTTGGGCCTGATCGCGCTGGTCGTCGGTATCCTGGTGGTCGCCATCGTCTACGGGGTCGCCCAGACCTACATCTATCGCCAGTTGCTTCCTAAGCTGGATACCCCCGACGGGCTCGAACTCGCCCACTCCTGATTCCCCTACGTCAAGAAGGGCCGCCCCGGAATCGGGGCGGCCCTTCATTCCTATCTTTTTCTCGAAACGCGAAGAGCGGCCCAGGACTCCCCGGGCCGCTCTTCGTTAACTGGCCTACGCCGTCGCGCCGGCCTTCTCGCCCTGCTGACGCAGGAGGTTGAGGGCCGAACCCGCGCGGAACCAGGTGATCTGCTCCGCGTTGAGGGTGTGCTTGAGGGCGACCTTGTCGGTCGAGCCATCGGCGTGAAGCAAGACCGCGAAGACCTGCGAGCCGGGCGCGAGCTGCTCAAGGCCCTCGAGGGTGATCTTGTCCATCTCCTGGACCTTCTCGTAGTCCGCGCTGTCGGCGAAGGTGAAGGGCAGGACGCCCTGCTTCTTGAGGTTGGACTCGTGGATACGGGCGAAGGAGCGGGTGATCACCGCGCCGCCGTTGAGGAAGCGGGGCGACATGGCGGCGTGCTCGCGGCTCGAGCCCTCGCCGTAGTTCTCGTCGCCGACCACGACCCACTTGAGGCCCTGGGCCTTGTAGGCGCGAGCGACGGCGGGGATGTCTAGGCCCTTCTCGCCGGTCAGCTGGTTCAGGGTCTTGCCGGCCTCGCCCGTGAAGGCGTTGTTGGCGCCGGTGAACATGTTGTCCGAGATCTTGTCCAGGTGACCGCGGAAGCGCAGCCAGGGACCCGCGGGCGAGATGTGGTCGGTCGTGGTCTTGCCCTTGGTCTTGACCAGCAGCGGCATCTGGTTGAAGTCCTCGGCCTTGTGGGGCGCGAAGGGCGAGAGCAGCTGCAGGCGGTTGCTGTCAGGAGCGACCTCGACCTTGACGTTCGAACCGTCCTTGGCAGGGGCCAAGTAGCCGTCGAACGCGGTCTTGAAGCCCTCGGCCGGGATCTCGGGGGCCTTGGCGGGAGCCTGGAGCTTCCACTTCTTGCCGTCCTCGGTCGTCAGCTCGTCCTTGAGGGGGTTGATGTCGAGGGTGCCCGCCAGACCGAAGGCCATGACGATCTCGGGGCTCGAGATGAAGGCGAAGGTCTCGGGGTTGGAGTCGTTGCGGGCACGGAAGTTGCGGTTGAACGACGTGATGATCGAGTTCTTGACGCCCTTCTCGATGTCCGTGCGCTTCCACTGGCCGATGCAGGGCCCGCAGGCGTTGGACATGACGACGGCGCCCACCGCCTCGAGGTCGGCCATCTGGCCGTCGCGCTTGATGGTCTCGAAGATCTGGTCCGAGCCGGGCGAGATGAGCAGCGGGGTCTTCATCTTGGAGCCGGCGGCCACGGCCTGGCGGGCGATGTCCGCAGCGCGGCCGATGTCCTCGTAGCTGGAGTTGGTGCAGCTGCCGATCAGGCTGCTGGTCAGGTTGAGGGGGTAGCCGTTCTCACGGGCTTCCTTGGCCAGCTCGCTGACGGGGCGGGCCAGGTCAGGCGTGTGGGGCCCGACGATGTGGGGCTCGAGCGCCGACAGGTCGATCTCGATGACCTCGTCGTAGTAGGCGCCGGGGTTGGCCTCGACCTCGGGGTCGGCCGCGAGCATGGCGGCGTAGTCCTTGGCGATCGTGGCGAGGGCCGCGCGGCCGGTGGCACCCTGGTAGACTTCCATCCGCTCGTCGAAGGGGAAGACCGAGCAGGTGGCGCCGAGCTCGGCGCCCATGTTGCAGATGGTGGCCTTGCCGGTGGCGCTGATGGTGCGGGCGCCGGGGCCGAAGTACTCGATGATGCGGTTGGTGCCGCCCTTGACCGTCAGCTTGCCGAGGATGTAGAGGATGATGTCCTTGGGGGCAGTCCAGCCGTTCATCTCGCCTTTCAGCTTGACGCCGACGACCTTGGGCTGGAGCACTTCCCAGGGGAAGCCCGCCATCACGTCCACCGCGTCGGCGCCGCCGACGCCGCAGGCCGCCATGCCGAGACCGCCCGCGTTGGGGGTGTGGCTGTCGGTGCCGATCATCAGGCCGCCGGGGAAGGCGTAGTTCTCGAGGACGACCTGGTGGATGATGCCCGAGCCCGGCTTCCAGAAGCCGGCGCCGTACTTGGCGCAGACCGAGCTCAGGAAGTCGTAGACCTCTCGGTTCTCGTTGATCGCGGCCTCGGTGTCGGCAGCAGCGCCCGTGCGAGCCTGGATCAGGTGGTCGCAGTGGACGGTGGTCGGGACGGCCACCTCGGGCTTGCCGGCCTGCATGAACTGCAGCAGGGCCATCTGGGCGGTGGCATCCTGCAGGGCGACACGGTCCGGACGCAGCAGCAGATAGGCCTTACCCGCCTCGATCTCCTGGTTGTGGGGATCGTCGAGGTGCGAGAAGAGGATCTTCTCGGCGAGCGTCAAAGGACGCTTGAGGCGATCGCGCACGATCGAGAGGTTGCTCTCCATCCGCGCGTAAATGCCAGTCAAGAGGTCGGGGGTGGTTTCGATGGTGGGCACGGGTTTCCTCCATTTGATCGAAGGAGCGACGCGTGCGCGAGCGAGGCGCCGCCTACGATTAAAGAGTTTACCAGAAGTTGCCCCCTGGCGGCTCGGCTGCATGGGCCTTGCGCGCCCCTTCTCAGATCGACTGTTCGTGTGCTACGGTGGCTGATCTCGTACCGTTCGATGAAACCTAGCGGAGGGATACTGAGTGAGCGTGCAGAACGCGACGTTGCCGGCCGGGGCGGCCGAACTGATCGAGATCCCCGGCCTGTGCCCCGACGACGCGGAGACGACTCTCAGCATCGTCATCATCATGCACAACGCGGTCGAGTACAGCGCCAAGTGCCTGGAGAGCATCCGCAAGTTCACCACGGTGGACTACCGGATCCACATGCTGGACAACGGCTCCAGCGACGGCACCCGCGAGTGGCTTGAAAGCCTCCCCGAGGGGCTGGTGGATCGCCACTACAGCGACAAGAACCTGGGCGCTCCGGGCGGCCGTAACTACCTCCTGCGCCGGGCGCCGGTCGGCAAGTACGTGATCTTCCTCGACAACGACTGCGAAGTCTTCGAGGGCTGGGACAAGGTGCTGGTCGACGCTTTCGAGTCGGACCCCGCCATCGGGGCCGTGGGGCATGCGGGCTGGTTCCTGCACGTGATGCCCAAGAACCGGGTGGTCATTCCCCCGAGCGACTCCCAAGGCCTTTCCGAGATCGACGTGCTGACGGGCTACTGCATGGCCATGAAGCGCGAGGCGGTGCGCGCCTGCGGCCTCTTGGACGAGGGCTACGGCCTCTACCTCTTCGAGGACGACGACTACTGCCTGCGCATCAAGCTCGCCGGCTACAAGGTCATGGGCCTGCCCACCATCCCGGTGGTCCACCACATGCACCGCTCCAGCTCGACGGTGCCGCAGATCCTCAAGCTGCTCTACAGCCTGGAGAAGCAGGCCTACTTCGGCAACAAGTGGTACGGCAAGGCCAAGCTCGCGAAGAACTACTCGTTCTTCGAGGCGGCGCCCTTCTACGTGCGCGAGGGGGTCATCGGGGCCAAGGACGTCATCCGCGCCCAGCTCGTCACCTGGCGTAACACCCTGACGGGCTCCAACAAGGTCCGGACCATGGAGAAGACCGTGCCCCAGGCAGCCGCCGAACAGACGACCGCCGAGCGCTAGGCCCGGCGCCTCTTCTAAATCAAGCCCGCTGACGCGTTCAGCGGGCTTCTTGCTTGTCGAGCGAGTCGGCGATGTGCAAGAAGGCCATCCCGCCCATCAGGAGGCCGAAGAGGGCCATTACCACCGCCGGGCCCCACAGGTCCGCCAAGGGGCCCGCGATCGCCATGGGCAGGGTGGAGGCGAGGTTCATCAGCATGGCCTGGACGCCGAAGATGCGGCCGCGCACCTCCTCCTCGATCCCCTCCTGCAAGAGGGTCGAGATGGGGATCTCGATGCACGCCCCGCCCGCGCCGATGAGGATCGCAAGGGCGTAGACCAAAGGCCAGGCGACGGCAGGGCCGATCCCCACGGCGAAGACGCCGACGAGCGCCAGGGCGACGATGGCCGTCCCCGCGAGGATGAAGCCGGTGCGGATCAGGGTGTGCTTGGCGAAGCGCATGCCCCAGCGGCCCAGGATGAGAGCGCCGACCACCATGCCGAGACCGACGAAGGCCAGGATGTAGGTGAAGTCGGCCGGGTCGGTGGTCTTGAGCGCGGAGAGGGCGAAGCCCTTGGCGATCACGTTCAGGGCCGCGAAGGTCCCGAACATGGTCATGGTCATCGAGTAGGCCTTGAGCAGGCGCGGGTTACGCTTGAGATACGAGAAGGCGAAGCTCCACTCGGCCCAGAACGAGGACTTGGCGGTCTCTTCCTGCTTCTTGCCTTCCTTGGGCACCCGCAAGAAGGCTGCCCCCAGGGCGCAGACCACGTAGAGGGCGACCACCACCAGATGAGCGCGGTGGGGGGTCGCGATGCGCCAGATGGGCCCCGCCAAGGCGAAGCTGCCGATGAGCGCGCCGACCATGGTCGTCATGAAGACCGAGTTGGCCGCCATGAGGTGGTCCTTGCGCACCAGGGTGGGGATGGCCTTCATGAAGGCCGGGTCGTGGAAGCGGGTCAGGACCGAGAAGCCGAACGAGAAGCCCAACAGCGGCCAGACCGCATCCCCCGCGAAGGGGATGGCGAGCACCAACAGGGCGCGCAGCAGGCCCGAGACGATCATCAGGCCGCGCAGGCTGAAGCGATCGACGAAAACGCCCGCCACCGACCCGAACAGCACCGAGGGGATCGAGGAGGCGAGCGAGAGGGCGCTGACGACCGAGTTGGATTGGTTGCCGTGGAAGTCGGCGAGCATGATGAGGAAGACGAAGAAGAGCTTCTCACCGAGGTTGTGGACGGTCGAAACGAGCCACAGGCCTAGAAAGTTGCGATCCTTGAAGAGACTCTGCTCGTCCGGAGCGGCGGGCTGGCCGGCCATGGGTACCTCGGTCGGGGAAGGAGCGCTCATGCCACCTCTGTCTTGCGCGTTGCGTGCAGAAGGCCAATTCTAGCACACCGGGCAAAAGGCGAGTGAGCCTTGACGGAGCCTCGCTCGCAAGCTGAAATGGAAGGGTCCCGCCAACGACGCCAAGGAGTCCGATCCATGACCCGAAAGCGCGCCCTCAAGCCCAGCGCTCGCCTCGCGCTCGCGGCGATCGCCCTCGTCCTGACCCTGTCCCCCGCCCCGAGCCTGCGCGCCGAGGTCGAAGAGACCCGCGCGGGGGTGACCGTCGACTGGAGCGACGGCCTCATCGTGGTCACGGGCCAGGGCGTCGAGCCCGAGAGCGGGACCCGCGCCCAGAAGCGCCTGATGGCCGAGCGCGCCGCGCTCAGCGACGCCTATCGCAAGCTCGCCGAAGCCACCGACGGGATCCGCGTCGAGGCCGACACCACCGTCAAGAACTTCGCCGCCGAGAGCGACCTGGTCCGCACGCAGATCAGCGGCCTCATCAAGGGGGCGCGGATCGTCGAGACCCGCCACCACGAGGACGGCTCGGCCGAGGTCCGGGTCTCGCTCGATCTCTACGGCAAGGGGCGATCGCTCGCCAAGGCCGTCCTGACCCAGCCCTCGCCCAAGAAGCTCAAGCCCACGGGCACCGTCGACTCCCTGCTCGCCCCGGCCGAGGTCCGCGTCGAGCACACCGGCCTCATCGTGGATGCGCGCGGGCTCGGCCTGGAGCCCGCCATGAGCCCCATGATCCTCGACGAGAGCGCGGCCCGGCTCTACCTCTCGCCCAAGGTCTCGGTCGATCCCGAGGCGGTGGTGAACAAGGGGCTCGCCTCCTACGCCAGCAGCCTCCAGGAGGCCCAGAAGCTGCAACGGGTCGGCTCCAACCCGCTGGTCCTCAAGGCCAAGCGCGTCGACGACCGGACCAACGTCGTCCTGGACGATACCGCCGCCAAGCAATTGCTCGGGGCGGATCGCCGGAAGGGCTTCCTGAAGGACCTGGCCGTCGTCCTCGTCCCCTAGCGCGCCATGCTCAGACCGCTTCTGCTCCTGGTCCTCGTGCTCTTTCTCGCGCTGCCGGCGCAGGCGGCGGAGCTCTACGCGCGCAAGACCATTGCGGTCTTCGGCGAGAGAGGGGATCCGGCGGTCGCCGTGGTGCGCGGCGCCTTCGGCTCCATGGAGCGCTTCGACTACGCCTCGATCCCCGTCAAGGCCTGCGACGAGCTCTACAGCTTCCTCGATCGCTACGAGGCCAGGGTCGCCGAGACCGCGGCCGAGACGGCCGCGCGGGGCCTTTCGCCGGATGAGAAGTTCAAGGAGGCCGTCGTCGACGGCGCCGACGTGGACCGGATCCAGCGCTCGGCCTACGCCCTCGCCCCGACCTTCCGCTTCGCTCCCTGGGTCCGCGCCGAGGCCGAGAACAAGACCATCGACCGCGACGGGGTCCGCCACTTCCAGACCAACGTCCGCTTCTCCAGCGCCTTCAGCTTCCACCTGCTCGTCTACGACGTGGCGGCACGCAAGGCCATCGGGCGCTACGCCGACAGCGAGACCCTCTCCTACACCGTCACCAAGGAGATCGCCGAGACCGATAGCCGCGAGACCCGGCGCTACAAGGAGGCGCGCTTCATCGCCGATCTGCTCGCCATCGAGGAGGGCGGCCCGCGCGCCAGGCTCTACGAGCAGGCCGTCCGGCGCCTGGGGGGCATGGCATCGAGCGCCGTGGTCTGGGCCCGCAAACTCGATCCCTTCATGATCAAGAGCCAGGTGATCACGGCGGATCTGGCGCGCGACCAGGTCCGGATGCAGTTCGGCAAGGACCTGGGGATCCGCACCGACCACGCCTACCGGGTCGTGCGCAAGCAGCGCCAGTCGGACGACACCTTCAAGCTCGCCCCCATCGGCTACCTCAAGGTCCGATCGGTCGATGCGACCTCGAGCCTCGCCCAGCCCCTCATCGTGGACGAGGCCTTCGGCGAGGGGGACCAGCTCCTCGAAATGCCGCGCCACGACGTCTACCCCGGCCTGAAGCTCGGCCTCGCGCCGCTCGGCAGCTACGTCCCGGCTCTCAGCGTCCCCATCGAGTTCGACTTCGGGCCCTGGAGCGGGGTGAGCGAGCTGTACGGCGTCTTCGAGGGGACCTTCCTCGGCGGCCTTCCGACCTACGGCATGCAGGGAGAAATCGGCCTCCTTAAAAAGGAGTTCCGCCGGCAGTGGGGCTGGTATTATGGCGCCAAGGTCGGCGCGCTTCGCGCACAAGCGAACGTCACGCCGATCGCAGGCTACGACTCGGGGTCGATCCACGCCGTCACGGCGGGGGGCAGCCTCGTCACCGGCCTCAACTATCACCTGTCCCCCGACATCCTCGTGACGGCGGGGCTCGGCTACCAGCTCTACGCGCCGACCAACCAGTGGCGCGCCAGTTATCGCAGCTGGGACGGCAGCAGGGAAGCCGACTACACCCTGCCCGTCTCGGCGACGTCTCCGACCGTCTCTGCAAGCGGTTGGATCCTGAACATGGGGTTCTCATGCGCCTTCTAGCTTTTACCGGCGCCGCCCTGCTTTCCTGCACCTCGCTCGCGCCTGCCGCGTGGGCCCTGACCAGCGAGGAGACCAAGCTCCTGCGCGGCGAGACGATCGTCAAGGACATCAAGATCGATGGCTTGAACGGCATCGAGGCGAGCTTCTTCGCCAAGGCCCCGCCCGAGGTGGCCTACCGGGTCATGGCCGACGTCGACCAGCTGGCCGCGTTCATGCCCTCGCTGAAGGAGTGCGTGATCCTCGCGCGCGGCGACGGCTACGCGGTGATCAAGCAGATCGGCGAGGGCGGCGAGCTGACCCTGCGCCGCAGCATGCACCCCCCGGACGAGCTGCGCTGGACCCTGATCCAGAGCCCTATGCTTCGCCACATGAAGGGCTACTGGCGCATGAAGCCGCTCGAAGAGGGGACGGTCCTCTCGTACGGCGTGGCCGTCGAGCCCGTGGTCCCGCTCCCGAGCAGCGTGGTCGTCCACTTCCAGCAGCAGAAGATCCCGCCGCTGGTCGAGAACGTCCGGGCGCGGGTCGAGAGCCGAGGCAAGTGGACCAAGCCGGAATTCGGCCGGTGAGGCCGACGGCCGCGATGCGGGGGCTCGGGGCGCTGGTGGCTGCGGGCCTGGTGCTTGGAACCCTGCCGGCGATCGCCGCCCCTCGCCCCCTCGCCGCCCAGGACACGAGCGAGCGGGCCGTCACGGTCGAGGGGCGCGGCGAAACCGACGAGCAAGCGCTCAAGGACGCCCTGCGCAAGGCCATCGAAGAGGTCGTGGGGGTGCTCGTCACCTCCGAGAGCGAGGTGCGCAACTTCGCCGGGGTCTCGGACCGCATCTACGCGCACAGCGAGGGCTACGTCCGGCGCTACGAAATCCTCGACAAGTACCGAGAGGTGGACGGGGTGCGGGTGGTCAAGGCCCGGGTCCAGGTGACCCAGGGCGCGATCGCCGACGACCTGGTCGCCCTCAAGGTGCTCCAGATGGAGCTCGGCAACCCCAAGATCCTGGCCATCCTCGACCCGGAAGGCGAGCAGGGCCTCGCGCTTGAGCGCGCGGCCTTCTCGCGGCTCGCCCTCGATCGGGTCAACCATTACCTGAGCGCCAAGGGCTTCGACTACGTGGATGCCGCCGAGCTCACAAGCACCGAGCCAACCGCCACAGGGACCGCACTGGAGCGTGCCCGTGCCGTCGCCAAGCGCGCGGGGGCCGACGTGTTCGTGACGATCGCCGCCGACCTGCGCGAGACGCGCCAATCGGGCGCCTACCGTTTCGCCCGTGCCTCGGTCCGCGTCAGCGCCTTCGAGGTCTCGACCGGCCGGGGCCTTGCCGCCGATTCGGGCTACTCGCGCGAGCTCGCCCTCAAGTCCGGCCTGGAATCGAGCAAGGAAGCCGCCATCGAGGAGGCGGTGGGCGACGCCATCGACCGCACCATGCGCCTGGTCATCCAACGCTGGAAGGCGGACGCGGCAAAGGGACGCCCTTTCCGCATCGGGGTGCGCGGCATCCGGGACTACGCCCAGCAGCGGGCCTTCACGGCGATCCTCGAAGAGGTGGGGCGCGAGCTCAAGCTCGAAGCCTCGGGGGACGGCACGGCCTCCTACACCCTGTGGAGCCGCGAAGAGGCCGCCACCCTGATCGATCGCATCCTGACCAAGGGCGGCAAGCTCAAGGGGCTGCACCTGCACAAGCAGGAGCAGGGCCGCGTGGAGTTCGTCCTCCGCTAAGCCCTAGCGCAGGCTGGTCTTCCAGCGGTTGAGCGATTTGTGGCTCTGGTGCACCAAGAGAGTGCTGAGCGCGAGCGGATGCAGGCGCTGCTCCTGGTACTCGCTGGTGAAGTCCTCGTGCTTGAAGATCAAGACCGTGTGCGTCAGGTCGTGGAAGCCGCTGACCACGCGTGGGCGCAAGAGGATGATCACGCTCTGGAGGTAGTGCCGGATCCGCTGCTCTTCGCTGCCCCGGGCCTCGCGGCTCGAGATGCGGCGCAGGGGCGGGATCAGGTCGTCGACGCTCGCAAGCTCCGAGAGAGGGCGATGGCAAGCCGTCTCGACCATGGGCACGATGGTCTCGCACTCGGCGGGCCACAGGGTCTCGAAGAGACGCGGCAGGATGCGCGGATCGGCATAGTGACCGAGGGCCCGGATCACGTTCTGGAGGACCTCGGCGTCCGCATCCCCCAGCGCCGTCAAGAGCGCCGGCAGACGGGCCGAATCGACACCGACGGCCAGGGCATCCGAGGCCGCGCGGCGGATCAGCACGTCACGGTCGGACAAGAGGCGCAAGAGCAGATCATTGGCAGCAGGATCCTCGAGGGCTTGCAGCTTGCGCAGGGCGAAGGGGCGGCAGGCGCGCGTCTCGTCGCTCACGTAGGCGATGAGGGCCTGGGAGACCTCCGGCGAACGCAGCTCGATCAAGGCCGAGATCGTCGCCTTGATCAGGTAATCGTTGACCGTGCCGTTGAGCATCCGGATGAGGGGCTGGATGGAGCCGCGGGGGTCCAGACCGACCAGCACGGGGATCAGGCGCTCGCACGCAAGGGGGTTCAGCTCCTCGCTGAGGGCGCACAGGGGCTCGAAGACGCTGGGGCCGATGGCCAAGAGCGCCTCGGCCGCAAAGCGCGCCGTCTCCTCGGAATGGCCGAGCGCAAGCGCGAGAGGGCGCGCCGCCGAGGGATCCTGACGGGTGCCGAGCGACTGGGTCGCCGTCATCACGACCTGCTCGTCGAGATCCGTCAGCAGGTCGGTCAGCATGGCGGTCACGGCCGCGCCGCGGAAGTTGGCGAGCCCCTGGGCCACGACACGCCGCACCTTGGGGTCCCGGTCCATGAGCGCCGCCTTCAGCACCGGCAGGGTGGAAGGCTGGTGGGCATTCAGCAAGCCCTTGAGGGCCACCAGCTTGAGGGTGGCGTCCTCGTCCTGGGTGACCTGCGAAAGGCAGTAGGCGGCCTGCGGGGTCGCGATCTGACCGAGCAAATGAGCTGTCTTGAGGCGGACCTGGCGATCGGGATCGGCGAGCTGCTTGGTCCAGTAAGGCAGCGTGCCCGGCAGCAAGCCTGAGCGATACAGGGCCAGGATCCCGATGATGAAGGCCGCAAGGACCGCAAAGGCAATCAGCAGGTGCACGATAGGGCCAATCTTTGCACGAGGGGGTTACCCCCCTATTCTACGGCCAAAGCGGCCCCGCGAAAAGTCAGGCAGACCGTGTCCCTGACAAAGGAAGCGCTTCTTCGAGGGATCGCACCCGATCCGCGAGCAGTTCGGCCTGGGCGATGCCGCGATCGAGCGCGTCGCGCCCGGAGCGCAACTGGGCCGCGAGATTCTCCTCGAACTCGCTGGTGGCGAGGATCCCCTCCAGCCGCGCGCAGCGGGCCTGGAGCGAGGCGGAGAGTTCCACCAAATAGGGCATCCAGGGGGCGGCCCCGCCGCTCGGCGTCGCCTCGCGCTGCGACAGGTCGATGCCGAGGCCCCGAAGCTCGTTTGCCACTTCGAGGGCCTTGTCCGCGCGGCCCTCGGGGCTCGTCGCCAACGCCAGGTCGAGCGCAAGCTGGGTCAGGCGATCGCCGAGTGCGCGCACCTGCGCCGTCTCGGAAGGTGGGGGCTGCATCTGGGCCTGCAAGAGGCGCTCGTGCAGGCCTGCGGCCTGCTCGCTGAGGTCCTGGGCGAAGCTCCAGGCCTCGTGGGCCCGCCGGGCAGGCGCCGTGGCCAGAACGTAGGAGCGATCGAGCGCGCGCAGGGTCGCAGCCAGCGCGTCGCGCAGCGCGGGTAATGCGCTTGCGACCCCGGCCACGCGCGAGGCGGCCTCGTCGAGCTGCGAGCCGCGGCTTGCTGCCGGCTTGGTCCGACGGCTCGTGCGGCGTCCCCAGGCCAGGGTAAGCCAGACCACGAAGAGGCCCGCGCCCAGCGCCAGGATGGCTCCGAGCGCAAGCCCACCCGCTTCTTTCCGGGGCAGACTCGGCAAAAAGCGCCGCGCCGTGACGGGCGCCTCGGTGGGGACGAGCGCGATTGGCTCGGGCAGGGCGGATGCGAGCGGCTCCGGCTCGGGCTGGGTCGAGGGGGTGGCGATCGCCTCGAACGGGGCGGGACCCAAGGTGGGCAGCGCCATCGGCGCCTGGGCCCGCGCGGGAAGCGCCGTCCCCAGGGCGATGAGACAAGCAAACGACAGTCGAAGCAGCATATCCCCATCATGCCATGACCAGCCGCCCCTTGGGCGGCTTTCGGCTATAATGGTTCTTCTCTACGGGACAGGCGCACCGCGCCGCCAAGCCCGCCTTCAACCAGAAGAGGAACGTCATCCCTATGAAAATGTCCCAGCTCCTCGCGCCCACCCTGCGCGAAGTTCCCTCCGAAGCCGAGATCATCAGCCACCAGCTCCTCTTGCGCGCGGGCTTCATCCGCCGGGTGACGCCCGGGGTCTACAACCTCTACCCGCTCATGTGGCGCGTGGTGCGCAAGGTCGAGCAGATCGTCCGCGAGGAGATGGACCGCATCGGCAGCCAGGAGCTGCGCATGCCCATCCTGTCGCCCGCTGAGCTCTGGATGGAGTCGGGTCGCTGGCAGGCCTACGGCAAGGAGATGTTCCGCCTCAAGAACCGCCACGACCGTGACGAACTGCTGGGCCCCACCCACGAAGAGGTCGTCACCTCCATCGGCCGCGAAGAGCTCAGGAGCTACCGCCAGCTGCCCACCACCCTCTACCAGATCCAGGTCAAGTTCCGCGACGAGATCCGCCCCCGCTTCGGCCTTCTGCGCGGCCGCGAGTTCGTCATGAAGGACGCCTACTCGTTCCACACCGACACCGACAGCCTCGAAGTGACCTACGCCGAGCAGTGCCGCGCCTACACCCGCATCTTCGAGCGGTGCGGCCTGCACACCCGCATGGTCGAGTCGGACGTGGGGGCCATCGGCGGCTCGGCGGCCCATGAGTTCATGGTCGTGGTGGACACGGCGGGCGGCGAGAACGACCTGCTCTTCTGCGACGCCTGCAACTACGCCGCCAACGTGGAGCGCGCCGAGAGCCTGCTCGTGAAGGCCACCGGCGAGGCGCCCAAGGCCCTCGAGAAGGTCTCGACCCCCGCGACCAAGACCATCGCCCAGCTCTCCGACTTCCTCAAGGTGACGCCTTCGACCATCGTCAAGACGCTCGTCTACCGCGTCGAGACCATGCCCGAGGATCCCGCCCGCGCCGACCAGACCGACCTCTCGTTCGTGGCGGTGCTCATCCGTGGCGACCTGGAAGTCAACGACGTCAAGCTCGGCAACGTCCTGGGCGCTCTCGACCTGCGCCTGGCGAGCGACGAGGAGCTCTCGGCCCGCGCCGGCGCCGGCGCCGGTTTCGTCGGCCCCATCGGCCTCCAGGTCGATGCGGTGGTCGCCGACGAGTCGGTCCGCGATCTCACCAACTTCGTGCTCGGCCCCAACGAGACCGACATGCACTTCGTCAACGCCAACTGGGGCCGCGACTACACCCCCGAGCGCTGGGTGGACGTGCGCCTGGCCAAGCCCGGCGAGACCTGCTCGCGCTGTGGCAAGGGCCACCTCTCGCACGCCAAGGGCATCGAGGTCGGCAACACCTTCAAGCTCGGCACCAAGTACTCGGCCAAGATGGGCGCGACCTTCATGGACCAAGACGGCTCCGAGAAGCCCTTCGTCATGGGCTGCTACGGCATCGGCGTGACCCGCACCGCCCAGGCCGCCGTCGAGGCGCTGCACGACACGGACGGCATCAAGTGGCCGGTCGCGATCGCTCCCTACCACCTGGTGGTGGTGCCGACCAACGTCAAGGACGAGAGCCTGATGGAAGTCGCCCAGCGCCTCTACCACGAGGCCGCCTCCAAGGGGCTCGAGGTGGTCCTGGACGACCGCGAGGAGCGCGCCGGCGTCAAGTTCAAGGACGCGGATCTCATCGGCTTCCCGGTGCGCCTGACGGTCGGCAAGGGGGTTGCTGAGGGCAAGGTCGAGGTCAAGTTCCGCATGGAGGGGACGACCGAGGCCCTAGCGATCGACGACAGCGTGGAGCGCATCCGCAACTACGTGCACCAGGCCATGGCCGGGCATCATCGCCAGCCGATCGGGGTATAAAACAACCGAAGGCTTCATCATTCAGGAGGCGATCCGCTGTGACCAGCAAGCTCGAAGACCTGCTCTTGGCCAAGGTAGACACCTTGCCCCAGTTCCGCTTCTCCCCGATCCTCAACGAGGCGATGGAGTTGCTGGACGATCCTGACGCCAACGTCGACGCGCTTGCCTCGGTCATCGCCAAGGACAAGCAGCTGGCCGGCCAGCTGATGAGCACGACGACGGAGCGCGCCCAGCGCTCCGTCCAGAACGTCCACCAGGCCATCCGCCTGATGGGCCTCAACACGGTCAAGAACTTCATCTCGGCCACCACCGAGGCGGACGGCAAGACCAACGGGCTGGACCCCGCGACCTTCGAGATCATGCAGGGCCGGCTCTGGAAGCACTCTCAGCTGGTGGCCATCTGCTGCCAGCTGCTCGCCCAGGAGCTGGAGTACCCCAACCTGTCGCAGGCCTACGCGGCGGGTCTCTTCCACGACCTGGGCAAGGCGGTCCTCAACGCCTTCGCCTTTGAGGAAATCTCGGAGTCGATCAAGCTGACCCAGGCCAAGGCGGTCTCGACCGTCACCGCCGAGGACCACGCCCTCGGCTTCAACCACTCCTACTTCGGGGCCAAGGTGCTGGAGCGCTGGGGCCTGCCCCCCGCGCTGGTCGAGCCCGTCCGGCTGCACCATAAGCCGCTCGAGGCGCAGCTCAACAAGCGCCTGGTGCGGATCGTCCACCTGGCGGACGTGGCCGTGAACTGCCAGCAGACCAAGCTGCCCATCGGCATCTCGCTCTTCCCGGTGGACAAGACGGTGCTCGCCGAGTCGGGCGTCACCAAGGAGCGGCTCGCCGAGCTCGCTCAGCAGTCCGCCGACCTCTTCGCCAAGATCGAGGCCAAGAGCGCGGGCTAAAGAGCACCTAACAAAACCAGGCATGTTACGGCCGCTGGCCGCCGTAGGCGGCTCGAAGGAACAGTTTTGTTAGGCGCTCCCCCTACATCCCGAAATAACGTCCGATCATCGTCTCGGCCTGCGCGAGCAACACGCGCAGGCCGAGCACGTCTTCGGTGCTCAGGCGCTCGTCGTGCGCTTCGAGGTAGGCAAAGGCCTCGTCGGTGCGCTGTACGAGCTGCTGCTGCTCGTGGTAGCCCTGATTGATCGCATCGACCAGGGCGTCGTACATCTCGCGGTAGGTCCAATCCAGGTAACTCATCAATCCCTCGGCAAAGTTTCAAGAAAGTCGGCGATCGCGCCGTTCACGGCGCCTGGGCGTTCGAGCATCGGCACGTGGCCCGCCTCGGGGATCCAGCGCAGCTGCGCGCCCGGGATGCCCCGCTGGAAGGCCTCGGCGTAGGGCGGGGGGATGACCCGGTCTTGCTCACCCCACACCACGAGGGTCGGCACGCGGATCTCGCCCAGCCGCGCCTGAAGGTCGGTGCGCAGGGGGGTCGCCGTCAGCCGCCGCATGGTCGCGTACCAGGCCGGGACCTCGCCCGTCGCGGCGCGCGCGAGGGTCGGCGACGGCCGATAGAAGAGAGCCTGCATGAAGGCCGAAACGTCGACCTCGGCGGGCGAGAGGATGGGGTGGCCTTCGAGCTTCAGGCCCGAGGCGTCGACCAGCACCAGGGCCCCCACTCGGTCGGGATGGTCCAGGGCCAACTGGAGCGCGACCCGGCCCCCCATGGAGGTGCCGACGACCACCGGCCGCTCCCAGCCTGCAAGCGCCATCCACTCGGCCACGAAGGAGGCGTAGTCGTCCACCGACTCCACCCCGGGTGCCAGCTCCGAATCGCCGTAGCCCGGCAAGTCGATGGCGATCGCCGTGTGGGTCTGGCCGAAGCGGCGCAGCTGGTTGAACCAGGTCTTGCCGCTGCCGCCGGTACCGTGAATGAAGAGAAGAGGAGCCCCCTCGCCCCGCACGTAAGCGTGGAGCCGTGCGCCTTTCAGGTTGAACGCTTGTTCCATGCTACCATTACACCACGGAAAGGAGGCCCCATGCGCGGACCCATCACCGACTACCACGTCCACGTCGAGCGCGGCCCCTACACCCTCGAATGGCTGGAGCGCTTCGTCGACCAGGCCAAGCGCGCGGGCGTCACCGAGCTCGGCATCTCCGAGCACGCCTACCGCTTCACCCAGACCCGGCCCCTGCTCTCCAACCCCTGGGTCGAGAAGCGCAAGACCGAGGACCTGGACGAGTACCTAGGCCTCCTGCTCGACGCCCGCAAGAAGGGCATCGCCCTCAAGATCGGCATCGAGATGGACTTCATGCCCGAGAACGCCGAGCGGATGAAGGACTTTCTGGCCGCCTACCCCTTCGACTACGCCATCGGCTCGGTCCACTGGCTCGGCGGCTTCGGCTTCGACCTGGACGAGATGCGCGACCAGTGGGAGCAAAACCGGGTCGAAGAGGTCTACGAGACCTACTTCTCGGTGCTCGAACAGCTCATCGCCTCGCGCTGCGTGGACATCATCGGCCATGCGGACGTGATCAAGGTCTTCGGCTTCAAGGCCCCCGAGGTCGCCGCGCGCTGGTACGAGCGCCTCACCCCCATGATCAAGGCCTCGGGGCTCGCCGTCGAGGTCAGCACCGCGGGCTGGCGCAAGCCGGTCAACGAGCTCTACCCCGCTCCCGAGTGGCTCGCTAGGCTAGTGGCGGCAGATGTCCCCCTGGTGCTCTCGTCCGACGCCCACCGTCCCGAGGACGTGGGGTCCTTCTATCCCCAGGCCCTCGACCTGTTGCGGGCCCTCGGCCTCAAGGGCCTTGCGACGTTCACCGGCCGGAAAATGAGCAATTACGTCACATCGTAACCGCTCACCCGTTTTAAAATTCGGACAAACGGTGCATGTTAGCCTCGGAGTCACCCTCTTGGCCACCGAGGTATTGCGCGTGACGATCATTCCGACCCTCAACTTCGACAACCCGGACTTCAATTCGCTGCGCCAGCAAGCCTGGCAGGCGGTCGGCAGCGAGACGGGCGCCGACTACGACTCGTTCGCCCTGGGCTTCAACACGGCCCTGACCTCGATCCTGAGCTCGTTGGCAAGCCCCGAGTAGGCCTGAGCGCGAGGCGTCACCTGCTTCTGCGGTGACGGCCCGCGCCGCGTCTGGTACCATGGAAGACGAATACCATTCAAGCGCGATCCCGCGCCGGGAGCTCATCCCGGCGCGGGATTTCTCGCAAAAACAGCAAGCAATCAAGCGTTCAGCAAGGTGATCGTAATCTTCCCGCAACAATTAATGCGGTAAGCTAGGGGGGTAGCCCCCTAGCCAGAGGTGCCAATGCCCATGATCATTCCCCTCCTCGACCTCGAGAACCCCGACTTCAAGGGATTGGTTCGCCAAGCGTGGCAGGCGGTCGGCCATCAGAGTGGCGCCGACTACGACTCCTTCACCCTGGGCTTCCAGACCGCCATCACCTCGATGCTGGGGTCCCTGGCTGCCCCGACTAATCCTTGAAGTTGGCGCAGACGGCCTCGCGAACCTTCGCGACCAGGTCGTCCAGGGTCTCGCGGGTGTAGCCTTCGGTCGCGATCGCCTCGCCGAAGACCAGCTCGATCTCGCCGGGCTGCAGGCGCCAGTCCCCGTTGCGCAAGAGCTGATAGGCGCCGTTGAAGGTGAAGGGCACGATGTCCGCCCCGGCGCCGAGCGCCATGTGGAAGCCCCCTTTCTTGAAGGGACCGATCCGACCGTCCTTGGTCCGGGTGCCCTCGGGCAGGATGACGATCGAGGTGCCCTGCTTGAGACGATCGGTCGCCTCCGCGATGGTGGCCCGCGCCGCCTCGGGGTCCTCCCGGTCGATGGGGATGTTGCCCCAGGCCCGCGACGCGGGGCCGTAGAGCGGCAGGCGCTGATTCTCCCGCTTCTCGATCCCCACCATGTGGTGCGGGATCGCCACCACCAGGATGAACGGATCGAGCAGATTCTGGTGATTGCCCATGAAGACGTGGGCGCGCGACCAGTCCACCCGCTCGGCCCCGAGCACCCGGATGCGAATCCCGCACAAGAAGAAGGCCGAGCGCGCAGCGGCCTGGACCACCCGCAGCCCGATGGCAGGGTTGATGGGGAGCGTCACCAAGAGGACGGGGACGGCCACGAGCAAGTGTAAGACCCAGACAAGCCAGGCGTAGAGCGAAAAGAGCGTCTTCATAACCCGTCTCATGCCCGCAGGCGCTGAGGGACAAACTCTTGGTCCCAAGCTTGCTTGCTCCCTCTATCCGAGCGAGGGATAATGCAGCGGATCCGCTCGCGTGAAGGAGATGCCATGACGCTCAAAGAAGTCCAGGTGACCAGCCGGCTGCACGACTACATGATCGCCAACTCGCTGCGCGAGCCCGAGGTGCTGCGCCGCCTGCGCGAGGAGACCGCCCGCCACCCCCGCGCCCAGATGCAGATTGCGGCCATGCAAGGCCAGTTCATGCGGCTGCTCATCAAGCTGCTGGGCGCCAAGAAGACCCTCGAAGTCGGTGTCTTCACCGGCTACAGCTCGCTCTCGGTCGCCCTCGCCCTGCCCGAGGACGGCCGCATCGTCGCCTGCGACGTCTCGGAGGAGTACACCGCCATGGCCCGGCGCTACTGGGTCGAGGCGGGCGTCGCCTCCAAGATCGACCTGCGCATCGCCCCGGCCCTTGAGACCCTGGATGGCCTCATCGCAGCCGGCGAGGCGGGCACCTTCGACTTCGCCTTCATCGACGCCGACAAGGAAAACTACCAGGGCTACTACGAGCGCTCGCTCACCCTCTTGCGGCCCGGTGGCCTGATCGCCATCGACAACGTGCTCTGGTCGGGCTCGGTGGCGGATCCCAACGACCACGACGCAAGCACCGAGGCCATCCGCGCCATCAATCGCTTCGTCCACCACGACGAGCGCGTGGACATGAGCATGCTGCCGGTGGCCGACGGGCTGACGCTCGCCCGTAAGCGCTAGGCGATGCCTTCTCCCGTCGCGCTTAAAAAAGCGCGACGGGCTCCCCGGCGGCAAGGCGGCTCAGCTTGTCGCCGGTCACGCGGTAGACGGTCCACTCGTCCATGGCCTTGGCGCCCTGGGCCTTGTAGAACTGGATGGACGGCTCGTTCCAATCCAGCACGCTCCACTCCAGGCGGCCGCAGTCCCGCTCCACCGTGAGCTGCGCGAGACGGACCAACAGGGCCTTACCGATCCCCTTGCCCCGGAACGTGGGCTTCACGAACAGGTCTTCCAGGTAGATGCCGGGCTTGGCCAAGAAGGTCGAGTAGTTGTGGAAGAAGAGGGCGAAGCCCGCAAGCTCGCCGTCTTCCTCGGCCATCAGGACCTCGACGTAGGGGCGATCGCCGAACAGGTGCGCGTGCAGGCGCTCCTCGTTGGCCTCCACCTCGTGAAGCAGCTGCTCGTAGTCGGCCAGGTCCTTGATGAGGCCGAGAATGGCGGGCACGTCCTCAGGGGTAGCGAAGCGAATGGTCATGGGATGGGTCTCCAGTGGGGATGGGTCAAGCTCGTGAGGATGTGGTCCTCCCAGCGACCGTTGATCTGCAGGTAGTCGCGTGCCACGCCTTCGGTCACGAAGCCGAGGCGCTTCAAGAGGTTGCCGCTGCGCTGGTTGCGCGGCATGTAGTTGGCCTGGATCCGATGCAGGTTCAGGGTCTCGAACACGTAGGCGATCGCCACCTCCAGGGCCTCGGCCATGTAGCCGTGGCCCTGGGCTTCTGCTGCAAGCGCATAACCCAGGTTGCACATCTGAGCGACCCCGCGCTGAATGGCCGTGAAGTTGACGCTCCCGATGACCTGAGACGGGCGATCTCGCAGGAACACGAAGAGGCGCAGGGATTGCCCCGCTTCGAACTCCTCCTGGTTTCGCCGCACCTGGTCGACCCAGCGCGCAGGCGTATAGAAGTCAGCGGAACGTGCAGGCTCGTAGGGCGACAGGTGCGCGCGGTTCTCCTCGAAGAAAGCGAGAATCGCCGGGACGTCCGCGGGCGCGGCGAGCCGCAACACGAGGCGAGAGGCCCCAAGGCTCAAGGATGGATCAGACATGCCCTCAATCTTACACCGGCTCCTGGGCGACGCACGTATCGCAGGTCCCTAACTAGGCCTATAATGGGGATAGCAGGCTCCGCAACACGAGGAGCCCGGTGAACCCTCCAGCATTCCTTAGGACAAGAGGTCGCTAAATGCTCGAATCATACCGTCAGCACGTCGCCGAGCGTGCCGCCCTGGGGATCCCCCCCCTGCCCCTGACCGCGCAGCAGACCACCGAGCTGGTCGCCCTGCTCCAGAGCCCGCCCCAAGGCGAGGAAGCTTTCCTCGTCGAGCTGCTGACCTACCGCGTCCCGGCCGGGGTGGACGACGCAGCCAAGGTCAAGGCCGAGTTCCTGGCCAACCTCGCTCGCGGCACCGCCAGCTGCGGCCTCGTCTCCCGGGAAAAGGCCATCGAGCTGCTGGGCACCATGCTGGGCGGCTTCAACGTCCTGCCGCTGATCGAAGCCCTCGACGGCCCCCACGCCGCCACCGCCGCTGAGGCGCTCAAGAAGACCCTCCTGGTCTTCGACTACTTCCACGACGTCAAGGAGCTGGCCGACAAGGGGAACCCCCATGCCAAGGCGGTCATCCAGAGCTGGGCCGACGGCGAGTGGTTCACCTCGCGCCCGGAGGTCCCGACCTCGCTCAAGCTGACCGTCTTCAAGGTGACCGGCGAGACCAACACCGACGACCTCTCGCCCGCTCCGGACGCCTGGTCGCGCCCCGACATCCCCCTGCACGCCCTGGCGATGCTCAAGAACCCCCGTGCGGGCATCGAGCCGGACGAGACCGGCGCCCGCGGCCCCATCAAGCAGCTGGAGGCCCTGAAGGCCAAGGGCAACCTCGTCGCCTACGTCGGGGATGTGGTGGGCACCGGTTCGAGCCGCAAGTCCGCCACCAACTCGGTGCTCTGGTTCACGGGCGAGGACATCCCCTTCGTTCCCAACAAGCGCTTCGGTGGCGTCTGCATCGGCGGCAAGATCGCGCCCATCTTCTTCAACACGATGGAAGACGCGGGGGCCCTGCCCATCGAGATTGACGTCGCCCAGATGGAAATGGGCGATGAAATCGAGCTGCGGGTCGACCACGCCGCCGCCAAGGTCACGGCGCTGAAGAACGGGGCCGTGATCGCCGAGAGCCAGCTCAAGACCCCGGTCATCCTCGACGAGGTCCGCGCGGGCGGCCGCATCAACCTGATCATCGGTCGCGGCCTCACGGCCAAGGCCCGCGAGGCCCTCGGCCTTGCGCCCTCCACCCTCTTCCGCCTGCCGCAGAGCCCGGCGGACTCCGGCAAGGCCTACACCCTCGCCCAGAAGATCGTGGGCCGGGCCTGCGGCCTGCCCGAGGGCAAGGGCATCCTTCCCGGCACCTACTGCGAGCCCAAGATGACCACCGTGGGCTCCCAGGACACCACCGGCCCCATGACGCGCGACGAGCTCAAGGACCTGGCCTGCCTCGGCTTCTCGGCCGACCTCGTCATGCAGTCCTTCTGCCACACCGCGGCCTACCCCAAGCTGGTGGACGTGAAGACGCACCGCGAGTTGCCCACCTTCATCACCCAGCGCTTCGGCGTCTCGCTGCGGCCCGGTGACGGGGTCATCCACTCGTGGCTCAACCGCCTCTTGCTGCCCGACACGGTGGGCACCGGCGGCGACTCGCACACCCGCTTCCCCATCGGCGTTTCCTTCCCGGCAGGCTCGGGCCTGGTCGCCTTCGCTGCCGCCACCGGCGTCATGCCGCTGGACATGCCCGAGTCGGTGCTCGTGCGCTTCAAGGGGCAGATGCAGCCCGGCGTCACCCTGCGCGATCTTGTGAATGCCATCCCCTACTACGCCATCAAGAAGGGTCTCTTGACCGTCGAGAAGAAGGGCAAGATCAACGTCTTCTCGGGCCGGATCCTCGAAATCGAAGGGCTTCCCGACCTCAAGGTGGAGCAGGCCTTCGAGCTGTCAGACGCCTCGGCCGAGCGCTCGGCGGCGGCCTGCGTGGTCGCGCTCAACCCCGAGCCCATCACCGAGTACATGCGCTCGAACATCACCCTGATGAAGTGGATGATCGCCAACGACTACGAGGATGCCCGCACCCTGCGCCGCCGCATCAAGGCGATGGAGGAATGGATCGCGGATCCCAAGCTCCTCAAGGCCGACAGCGACGCCGAGTACGCGGCCGTGATCGAGATCGACATGAACGAGATCACTGAGCCGATCGTCGCCTGCCCCAACGATCCGGACGACGTGAAGCTGCTGTCAGAGGTGGCCGGCGACAAGATCGACGAGGTCTTCATCGGCTCGTGCATGACCAACATCGGGCACTTCCGCGCCGCCGGCAAGGTGCTCGACGGCAAGAGCGACATCCCGACCCGGTTGTGGATCGCCCCGCCCACCAAGATGGACGCCATGATCCTCAACGAAGAAGGCTACTACTCGGTGCTCGGCAAGTCCGGGGCCCGCATGGAGACGCCCGGCTGCTCCCTGTGCATGGGCAACCAGGCGCAGATCAAGCGCGGTAGCACCGCCATGTCGACCTCGACCCGCAACTTCCCGAACCGGCTTGGGATCGACACCCGGGTCTACCTCGGCTCGGCGGAGCTTGCGGCGGTTTGCGCGCTGCTGGGCAAGATCCCCACTCCGAGCGAGTACCACGAGCAGGTCCAGGCGGTGAACGCCAAGGCCTCCGAGATCTATCGCTACATGAACTTCGACCAGATCGCGGAGTTCCGGGACGTGGCGGCGACCGTCTCGGTCTAGGCCCCGTTCCTCAGACGCCCGCCGGAAGCTCCGGCGGGCGTTTTCTCTTGGGGATGCTCCCGCACTGCGCGCTCTTACAACGGCTCCCGGTCGTAAAGGCGCGTCATGCGGTCGAAGCGCACCTTGATCGCATGGGTGAGCTCGCCCTCCTCGAAGCGCCAGGCCCAGTTGCCCCCCATGGTGCCCGGCGTGTTCATCCGGGCCTCGGATCCCAGGCCCAGCAGATCCTGGAGCGGCACCACCGAGAGGTCCGCCACCGAGGCGTGCCCCAGCCGGATCAACTCCCAGCTCGGCTCGGTGATGCGCTCCTTGCCGATGTACTCGGCCATCAGGGCCTTGTCCTCGGGCTTGGCCTTCTCGTACCAGCCCTTGCTCGTGTCGTTGTCGTGAGTGCCGGGGTAGACGACGCAGTTGCGCGGATAGAGGTGCGGGTAGTAGTTGTTCTCCTCGGCGGCGTCGAAGGCAAACTGCAGGATCTTCATGCCGGGCAGGCCGAAGCGATCGCGCAACTCGACCACGTCCGGGGTGATCACCCCCAGGTCCTCGGCGATGAGGGGCAGATCCCCCAGCTGCTCCTTGAGGGCCTCGAACAGGGCCGCCCCCGGCCCCGGCACCCAGCGGCCGTTGACCGCCGTCGGCTCGCCCGCGGGGATCTCCCAGAAGCCCGCGAAGCCCCGGAAGTGGTCAAGCCGGATGAGGTCCACCAGGCGCAAGAGCGACCTGAGGCGAGCCGCCCACCAAGCGTAGTTCGTCTCGGCCATCTTTCCCCAGTCGTAGTGCGGGTTCCCCCAGAGCTGACCCGTGGCGCTGAAGTAATCGGGCGGCACCCCCGCCACGACCAGCGGGTGGCCCCGCTCGTCCAGCCGCCACAGCGCGGGGTGCGCCCACACGTCCGCGCTGTCGTGGGCGACGAAGATGGGAGCGTCCCCGATGAGGCGCACGTTCCGGGAGTTGGCGTAGGCCTTGAGGCCCCGCCACTGCTCGAAGAAGAGGTACTGGCCGAACTGGTGCAGACGGATCCGGGAGGCCAGGCGCTCGCGGGCCGCCTCCAGGGGCTGCTCCTCGCGCCTTGCAAGGTCGGTCGGCCAATCGGTCCAGGGCAGGCCGCCCTGCTCTTCCTTGATCGCCATGAAGAGGGCGTAGTCGTCGAGCCAGACGTGCTCGTCTTCGATGAACGCATCGAAGCGCGCCTTCTCCTCGAAGGTCGCGCGCTCCTCGTAATGCCGAAAGGCCGTCGCGAGCATCGTTCGCTTCCAGGGTCCCACCGCCCCGTAGTCCACCCGATGGACCGGGAACTCCGGCGCGGAGGCCAGATCGACCTCGTCGAGCCAGCCGTCCTCGTGCAGCCGCAGGGGCGAGATGAGGAAAGGGTTGCCCGCGAAGGCCGAAGGCGAGAAATAGGGCGAGTCACCGACGCTGGTCGGCGTCAGCGGCAGCACCTGCCACCACCCCTGGGCCATGTCGGCCAGGTGCTCGACCCAGGCGATCGCCTGCGGCCCCAGATCGCCGATGCCGAAGCGGCCCGGCAACGAGGTCGGATGCAACAGGACGCCGCTGCGGCGGGGGCTCATGGGCCGCCTCCTTTCGTCAGGTCAACTGGAACCAGTAGAAGCCGTAGGGCGGCAAGCTCAGGCGGTAGGGTGCCGTCGTCAGCACCGGGAACGGCTTCTCGCCCGAAAGCTCCATCGGGACCCGCCCCTCCCAGGGTGAAAGGTCCAGCTCCACCGCCAGGGCCTTGCCCGAGAGATTGTTCACCACCAGCACCTGTTCGTCCTCGAAGCTGCGAACGTAGGAGAAGACCTGCATGGCCTCCGGGTGAAGGAAGCGGATCGTCCCGCGGCCGAAGGCCCTGAAGCGCCGCCGAACGGCGAGCAGCCTTTTCAGCCAGTGATAGAAGGAGGTTTGGAAGGCCTGCGCGTTCTGCACGTTCACCGCCAGGTAATGGTACCCCGGGTCGATGATGACCGGCAGGTAGAGCTCGCTCGGCTTGGCCGTCGAGAAGCCCGCGTTGCGCGCGTCGTCCCACTGCATGGGCGTGCGGACGCCGAAGCGATCCGGCAGGTGGATGTTGTCCCCCATCCCGATCTCGTCGCCGTAGTAGAGCACCGGGCTGCCGGGCATGGACAGCAACAGGCTGTAGAGCACCTCCACCTGACGGCGATCGCCATCCAGCAGGGGCCAGAGCCTGCGCCGGATGCCCACGTTGAGCTTCATACGCGGATCCGGCGCGTAGGCGGCGTACATGTAGGCACGCTCCTCATCCGTCACCATCTCGAGGGTCAGCTCGTCGTGGTTGCGCAAGAAAGTCGCCCACTGGCAATCGGGCGGAATGTCGGGGGTCTTGCCGAGGATCCACTCCAGGGGCTCCCGGCTCTCCTGCTTGAGGGCCAGGTACATGCGCGGCATGACCGGGAAGTTGAAGGAGATGTGCAACTCGTCGCCGTCGCCGAAATAAGCGCGCACATCCTCGGGCCACTGGTTGGCCTCGCCGAGCATGATGGCCTCGGGATAGTGCGCGTCCATGTAGGCGCGCAGCTCCTTGAGATACTGATGGGTCCGCGGCAGGTTCTCGCAGTTGGTGCCTTCTTCTTCGAAGAGGTAGGGGATGGCGTCCGCCCTGAAGCCATCGAGCCCCATGTCCATCCAGAACTTGAAGACGTCGAGCATCTCCTGGCGGACCTTGGGGTTCTCGTAGTTGAGATCCGGCTGGTGACTGAAGAAGCGATGCCAGTAGTACTGCTTGGCAGATTCGTCCCAGGTCCAGTTGGATTTCTCGGTGTCGGTGAAGATGATGCGAGCGCCTGAGTACTTGCGATCGTCGTCGCTCCAGACGTAGTAGTCGTGATAGGGGTTGTCGGGGCCCTTGCGGGCCTCCTGGAACCAGGGATGGTCGCTCGACGTGTGATTGAGCACCAGGTCCGCGATGACCCGCAGGTCACGTTTCTTGGCCTCTTGAATGAAGTGCTTGAAGTCGTCGAGAGTCCCCAGGTCCGGGTGGATGTTCTTGTAATCCGAGATGTCGTAGCCGTCGTCCCGCAGCGGCGAGGGATACATGGGCAGGATCCAGATGCAGTCGACCCCCAGGTCCTTGATGTAGTCGAGCCTGCGCGTCAGGCCGACGAAATCCCCCAGCCCGTCCCCGTTGCCGTCCTGGAAGGTTCGGATCGAGACCTCGTAGAAGACGGCGTCCTTGTACCAGTGCGACGCGTTCGCCATCCTTGCGCTCTCCTCTAACCGATCGTCAGGCCGATGCGCTCCCCCTGGCGGAAGACGAGCGGCAAGCGCTCAACGCCGTCCAAGAGGACGCTGTCCAGGGGCGCCAGATGAGGCTCACCGTCGAACGAGAGCGCCTGCAGCCGATCGAGGATGGCCGCCAGGGCGATCCGCGCCTCGAGGCGCGCGAGCGGCGCCCCGATGCAGAAGTGGATGCCGTGGCCAAAGGCCAGGTGCGGGTTCGGCGAGCGCGTCACGTCGAAACGCTCGGGCTCCGCGAAGACCCGCTCGTCGCGGTTGGCCGACGAGAGGTTGACCACGATGCGCTGCCCGGCCTCGATGCGCTGCCCCTCCAGCAGCACCTCATCGAGGGCCACCCGCGAGACCGCCCGCACCGGCGAGCGAAAGCGCAGGACCTCTTCGAGGGCCGAGGGCAAGAGGCCGCGCTCGAACTGAAGCCGCGCGAGCGCCTCGGGGTGCGAAAGCAGGGTCCACACCGCGTTGGTGATGAGGTTCACCGTCGTGACGTGGCCCGCGATGAGCAGCAGGTTGCAGAAGCTCAAGATGTCCTGCTCGCTCAGGCGCACGCCGTCCGCCCCGGCCACCAGCAGCTCGCTCAGCAGGTCCTCTTTCGGCGCCTTGCGGCGCTCGGCGAGGATGCCGCTGAAGTAGGCATCCATCTCTTTCTGGATGGCGAAGCGCTGGGGCGAGATCTCGTTGCTCAAGAGGATGCCGCCGCCCTCGCCCACGATCGCATCCGCCCATTGCTTGAACTGGGGGCGATCCGCCGGCGGCACGCCGAGCATCTCCGCGATGACCATCACGGGCAGGGGGTAGGCGAGATCGGCGACCAGCTCCATCCGGCCCTGCTCGATGACCTCATCGAGCAGCCGATTGACCATCTCCTTGATGCGGGGGGCCAGGCGATTGATCGCCGTGGGCGCGAAGGTCGGGGCGAGGATGAGACGCAGCTGGCGGTGGCGCGGCGGGTCGGTCGAGATGAGGTTGGGACGCAGCTGGCCGCTCACCGCATGGAGGCGCGTCACCTTGCGAAAGTCGGACGAGAAGCGCGCGTGATCCGTCAGGACCGTCTTGGCGTCCGCGTAGCGAAAGACGCCCCAGCTCCCGCTCCGCTCGTCGTAAGCGACCGGGTGATCTCGGCGCATCGCCGCGTAGAAGCCGTAAGGCGCGATCCGATCCTCGGGGGCGGGAAAAAGACGCATCGAGCAGGCTCCTGTCCATATCAGGCATCAACCGCTCGATGGTACTCCCCTTCGGGGGCGCGAAAATCGTTGGAAATGAGGAAGGTCTTTGGAAGCGGGAAAGGGAGCGCTACCCCAGGTAGACCGGCTCCTCGGGCAGGGCGAAGATGGTGTTCCGCCGCACCTCGACCCGGTAAGCCTGCGCGCCCTCGCGCGAGCTGACGGCTCGCCGCAGCTCGCCGTCCACGTAGTGGAGCGCCACGCCGTCCTCCAGGGCAAGACCGGGGTCGATGAGGCCCCGCAGCATGAAGCGCTGATACGCCATCTTTCGCTCCGGCTCGCTGTCGTAGTGGACGCAGAGGCTACCCTTCAGCAAGCCGAGGCCCTTGATCGGGGCGAACTGGCCGGGCGCCGAGTCGGTCATTCCCGCCTCGAACCAGCAGAAGGCCCCCGCGCTCACCCCGGCGAGCACGATCCCCGCCTCGTACGCTTCCTTGATCACGAGGTCGAAGCGGGTCTTCTGCCACTGATCGAACAGGTTCAGGACGTCGCCGCCCCCCACGTAGAGGATGTCCTGGGCCATGACGTGATCCCGGACGCTCGCGACGTTCGGGATCTTGACCGTCAGGTGGCTCGGCTCGCAATCGAGCGTCAAGAAGGCGCGGTAGAAGCGATCGATGTAGTCGCCCGAATCGAAGCTCGCGGTCGAGATAAAACAGACCTTGGGCTTCGGCTTGCCGCTCAGGGCGAGCAGCTCCTTGTCGAGGGCGAGGTTCGAGGGCTCCAGGGAGAAGCCACCGCCACCGATGGCATAGATCTGCTTCACTTCAACTTCTTCCCTTCGGACAGGAGCACCAGGGCCTTCTCGATGCGGCGCGCGCGGGTCTCGGGCTTCTTGGCCTCGCCTATCCAATCCAGGTAGGCCTTCTGGTGCGAGTAGGCGAGCTTCTCGAAGACGGCCCCGGCCTCGCTTTGACCCTGCAGAGCTTGTTGCAGGTCCTCGGGCACCTCGTTGCGTCGAGGCGCGTCATCCGGCTCCAGCGAGATCTGGACCGAGTCCCCCTGGGTCACGCCGGCGGCGTCCCGGATGGCTTGCTTGATGACCAGGTAAAAGGTGCCGTCCCCGTGGGGCATCAAGGAGCCCTGGAGGGGCACGCCGTTGACGGTGCCCTTGATCGGCACCTGACGCTTGGTACCGAAGCGCGCGCTCACGTCGGCGGGGATATTCACGTAGGTCCAGCTCCCGGTCGCCTCGGGGCGCACCAGGATCGCGTCGAACTCCAGCTGGCTCAAGGGGGGCCTTTCTTATCGGGCCGGAAACGCCCCGATCGCCGACACGTACTCAGGGTGATCGATGAAGGGGTTCCGGTTCTTCTGCAGCTTGTAGATCGCCTCGTTCCGCCGACGCTCGTCCGCGTCGACCGGATCCTCGCGATGCCACTTCAATAGAGTATCGTGCTCGACGCGGAAGTTGTCCAACCAGACGCCCGGCGACTTGGAGACGGCGTAGGTGGTGTAGAAGTAGAAGATCGCCCGGGCCACGTTGCCCTTGTGCGCCTTGCGCGGCTCGAAGACCTGCTGGCCGCTCACGTCGATGCCCGTCTTCACCCGATCGACGACCTCCATGAGAGGAAACTCTTGCAGGGCGTTCTTCACGTTCCCAAAGGGCGAGTTGCTGCGCACGCTGTTGATGCGGGTGTCGACCGGGAAGAGGTGGTGCAGATCCGAGCGAGCGGGCTCAGTCTTGGCGCCCATGCTCTGCGGCCAGGTGTGCTCGGTACTGAAACCCGCGCCCTTCTGGTAGGCGCTGTCGCGGTCGTGGACGCCCTTGAGGGTGCGCCCGGTGTAGACGCAGACGACGGTGTCGGTGTTGGTCGGATCGTCGATGTTGGCGAACATCTCGTCCCGGGCCCCGTCGTAGGTCAGGACCGTGTGCTTCTTGATGATCTTGTTGAGCGCCTTGAGCAGCTCATTGCCGGTCTTGCCCTCGGCGGTCTTGTAGTAGGTCGCCGGCGTGGTAGCCTCGGCCTGGAGCGAATCCGCGCCCTGCTCGGGGGCCTGACCGAAACCCGTCGGCAGGCCGCAGCCCGCCAGCAGCAGGCCGAGCAATATTGAAGTAATAACGGGATTTCGAAAACGCATCAAATCACCAGAACAAGAGGCCTTGGGCCGGATCTACCAGCATTATCGGCACTCGCTCCCTGGCTCTTGCCCATTTGCGACATTGAATTAATTACGATTATTCGTTTTTAGATTAATTAGGCCTTCTCAATCTCGACGGCAGCGGCCTCTTAGGCCGCCTAAAACCGGAGAGCTTCTGATCGCCTAAAAGCGTGATATAAAAAGACAAAAGTGGTATGAAGTTATTATGAAAATCAAGTGGCACAAACCAGCACCCTGCCTAAGCCTCGTCGCCTTCCTCGTGTTGAGCGCTCCGGCTGCGGCCTGGGCCGCCCCCCTGGATACTCGCATCGGCGTCGGCATCTCCCCCTATACGCTGGGGCTCGAGGCCGACCTGCACTGGAAGGATACGCCCTTCGGCATCAGCAGCCGCCTCGGCGCCATGGGCTTTCCCTATCTTTCCGGCGATGCCCTGACGCTTGAAGCCAATGGCAACTGGTGGACGACCTGGGGCCATTACACCCACCACCTTGCCCCACAGGCTTCGGTCGGCATGATGATTGGCGTGAGCCAGAGCTGGTTCCTGAGTGGGGTCCCAATTCCCTTCAGGACCACCTACTCTCGCCCGCAGCCGTTCGTCACGCTCGCAGGCGTGTTCTACCAGCACAGCTGGGACAACGTCTGGCTTCGCCTCGCTCCCAGCCTGACGCTGGTGACGCCCCCTCGCGACAGCTATCCGAATATCGACTTCTGGGAAGCCGCGATGCTCGGCCCGCCCATCGTCGAGGTCGGCTTCAAGCTGAGCAGCAATACCGAGTTGCGCCTCCGCCCGACCCTCACCCCTATCGCGTACACGCACACCTTTTAGCGCGCCAGGATGAACGTCATGACGATGAAGCGAATGGCCCCAATTCTCGCAACGCTCCTGCTGAGCGGGTGCGACTACTCGCTCAGAATCCCCTTCCCTTCGGTCTACCGCTCGAACAGTGATCTGATGGGCATGCGCTCTCATGCGAGCGTGAGCGCGGTCGAGCCCACGAACCCCGCCTTCGGCGAGACGGTCACGGTCCGTTTCGAGAACCTGAGCGACACCTACATCTATTCCGCTTATTTGTACTCGGGCGATGGGCTGGGCGATCCCGAACATATCCCCGCCGACAAATCCACGACACCATACTTCCGGCTAGGGAACCTCCCGACTCAAAGCCAGACCGCCACGCTCAGCTTCGAGCTACGCGAACTCCTCGGCAACGATCAGTATGGTGATCCTTTCAAGCTCGCGCACGGGCAGCGCGTGAACATCGCCCTTACGGGTCGGCGAAAGGACTCGCAAGGTACATTCGGGACAGGCGGCAACGTCTACTTCCTGATCAAGTGAGGCCTAGTTCTTTCGCACCACGCGAATCAGGTTGGCACCAGCGTCCGTGACGAACAGGCTTCCGCTCGCATCAACCGCCAGATGCGAGGGGGAGCCGAAGTGAACGTCAGCTCCCTTTCCTTCGAAGACCGTGGGACGTCCGCCGTGCCGCTTACCAGCCAAGGTGGTGACGACGCCCTCTGGGGTGATCTTGCGCAGCGCCCTGTTGACTGAATCAGCGACGTAGAGGTTCCCCTCGGCGTCCAGCGCCACGTCCTCGGGCGTATTAAACCGCGCCTCGGCGAGTGTCCCATCGACATAGCCCGGCGAGCCTCCCGCAAGAACACTGACTTCCCCGCCGGCCGTCACTTTCAGGATCCGCGAACTAGAACGATCGGCTACGTAGACGTTCCCCGACTTGTCCGCCGCTATGCCTCGAAAGTCTGCTGCCGCGATCAGCCCGCTCGCTGGTTCGATGGGCAGTCCGAGCAACCTGTGCGGCCCCCCGACCAGCGTCGAAACCTGGCCCTGGGGGGTTATTTTGCGAATGCTATTCGACTCGGTGAGGTACAGGTTATCGGCGGCATCCGCAGCGATATCCAGCGGCAAGAAGAACCTTGCCGTTTCCCGAGGGCCGTTCGCGTAGCCCTGGGCGCCCCCCGCGTACGTCGTCACGCTGCGGCTCGCATCGATCGAACGAACGCAATTCCCGTTGGCATCGGCCACGAACACCGTACTGCCGCTCGCGATGGCCAACCCCAGGGCGCTGCTGAAGGGCAGGTTTCGATCGGGCGTCACATCCAGGCCACCGTTCGTACTACCGGCGATCGTGCTGACGTGACCCGCCGCATCGATCATCCGAACGCAGTGATTTCCGGTATCCGCCACGTAGAGGTTGCCCGAAGCGTCCAGCGCCAGCCCGGCAGGCGAATAAAACTTGGCTTCGGCGGCAGCGCCGTCGAAATAGCCCGGGACGCTGCCGGCAACGGTCTTGACGAGCGTGTCCTCGTAGTGAACGACCGGCGCCTGGGGCTGTCCGGATTGCTCGCTCCCCAGCCACGGGCACCCCGTCAACAAGCACAGGGAGAGCGAGAGCAGGGCGAAGCTGCTCGCCAAGCGTCTTGGTGTGCTCCCGATAGGGTGCGGCATTTGACTCCTCCAAGAAAAAAGTGACAATAATAAATTTATCCCATGATTTTGAATTAAAGGACATATTTTCATGAAGATAGCCCGTATCTTCGCGACCTGCACGATGCTCGCGATAGTCGGTTGCAGCAACGCCAGCAGCACGGCGTACTTCCATTCCCAGCCGGCCATGATCAGCAACGTCAGCGCCCCCAAGACCATCAGCCTCGGGCGAACGGCCATCATCACCGCCTCGGTCTACGCGGGTCCCAACTGGTGCCATGCGGTCAGCTACGGCGACCTGAGCCTGGATGAAGGCCAGAAGCGCATCGTCGTCGACACCTACAGTAATTTCACGACGGACGCGGGCGGCTGCAACGATACGCCGGTTCTCTCGGCCGTGCGAATGGAGTTCACCCCGACGGCGACCGGCACCTATCTGGTAGAGGCCAATCGCTTCATCCCGGACTACTATCCCGGTACGCCATCGGCCACCACGACAATCGAGGTCACGCCCTGACGCATCGCCCCCACCGAGCAAGCCTCGGATGGGAGCCTCTTTTTCAGCGCAGGCGCTCCCACTCGGATCGTAGCAGCGAATAGTAGTGCATGTCCCAGAAGCGATCGCGATGGTAGAGCGACGCCCGCAGGGTGCCTTCTCGCGTCATGCCGAGCTTCTCCATGACGCGCGCGCTCGGCGCGTTCTCCGCCTTGCAGCGGCACTGCAGGCGCTCGACGGAATACGTCTCGAACACGAAGTCCCTCACGGCTCGCGCCGCCTCGGCCACGAGCCCCTGCCCCCAGTAGGGCTCGGCGATCGCATAGGCGATTTCCATGCAGCGATTCGCCTCCGAGACCCAGAATGCCCCGACCGTCCCGATCACGCGATCGCCCTCTTCCTTCAAGGTGATGGCGAAGGGCTCGGGGACCCCCAACTCGTACTTGGGAAAGGCGTAATCGCGGATATACGCGAGCGCGTCATCGAGCGAGCGATGGGGCTCCCAGAGGGTGTAGCGCGAGACGTTGGGGTTGGAGCAGTACGCGAAGACGGCCTCCGCATCCTGCTCCACGAGCGGTCTGAGCAAGAGGCGCGGGGTCTGAAGCTGGGGCAGCGGCGGCATCATATCGGCTCCGTTCTCGAAAGGCGATCGCATGGAGGTATCGGCGCAGGCGTGGTATGACTTGTGGCGGACAAGCCTCTTCGCTGAAAGGACCCACCATGCTCTACGACTTCCAGGTCAAGCGCCTCAACGGCACGCCGGTCACCCTGTCGGATTATCGCGGCAAGGTGCTGCTCATCGTCAACACCGCTTCTGAGTGCGGTCTCACCCCTCAGTACAAGGGGCTCCAGGAGTTGCACGAGGCCTACCAGGCGCAGGGATTGCAGGTGCTGGGTTTCCCGTCGAACGACTTCGGTGCCCAGGAGCCCGGCACCAATGAGCAGATCGGGCAATTCTGCGCGGCCAACTACGGCGTCGGCTTCGACATGTTCGCCAAGATCCCCGTCAAGGGCGAAAGCCAGGCCCCCCTCTACCAGTATCTGACGAGCCAGCCCGGGGCCGAAGGCGAGATCCGCTGGAACTTCGACAAGTTCCTGGTGGATCGCTCCGGCAAGGTCATCAAGCGCTTCCACCCAAAGACCGAGCCGACCGATCCCGAGATCGTCACGGCCATCCAGGAAGCCCTCAAAGCCTAGCCCTAACGGACAAGCACGCGTTAGGAAGCTCACGCATCAGGCGTGTGGGAGACGACGGCTCCAAATCGTCCACCGTGGCAAGATACAGACATCAAGAGCGCACCCCACACCCTCTCTGAGCAACGAGCCCCCGCCGGTCGCACACCCGGCGGGGGCTTCCCCTATCCGGCCGAAGGTTTGCCGTACGCCCGCAGTGGGAATGATTTTTTTATGAAGTCAATCCAGAACCAAATAGCAATCGCAATCGTCGTACTGCTGAGCGGCAAGGCCGCGGATGCCAAGCCGCTCTCGGGAAAAATCGGCATCACGAGCCTCGCCCCGTTCAACATCGGGCTCGAAGGTGAGGTCTCTCTACCCGAGAGCCCATTCGGCTTTGCCATGACCGGCTCCGTCTTTCCTGGTGCCTTCATGAACCCGGGCCAGATCTACTACTCCGCTTATGGCCGCTATGCCCTGAAGGCCTCCGAGAAGGTCTCCTGGGGGCCGTTGCTCGGCGTAAGGCAAGACTGGGGACGCCGGGACTTCCGAGACAGCTTCTCGCCGAACCCCGTCGGGCTGATCGCGGGCGTCTCGCTGCATGCCGAGGCGGGACCGTTCTGGGCGAGACTCAATCCCAACACGACGCTGCTTGTCGCCGAGGAGGGGCGCCTCTCGACCTCGTGGGACCCGCTCGGGCTTCCCTGGCTTGAATTCGGGGCGAAGGTGATGCCAAACCTAGAGATCAGCCTGCGCACAAGCGCCCTCCCGCTCAAGGTTTCGAGGCTGTTTTAGCAAGTGTCCGACCAGCAGAGGTATCCCATGCGCACCAGCATCATCACCCTCAGCGTGCTCATCGGCCTGCTCGGCAGCCAAGCCGCTAGCGCCGCACCGCACAAGGGACGGCTTTCGATCACGCCCTTCGTGCCGCTCTACACGGGCGGCGAAGCGCTTCTGCCCATCGCAGAGAGCCCCCTCACGATCGGCGTGAATGGCCTTTACGTCTTCCAAAACCATGCACAATACACCGCTTGGGCACAACTCAGCCAACCTCTTAGCGAGAGCACGTCCCTCGGGCTCATCCTGGGGCTCAATCACACGTGGGATATGACCAGTACCGCTACAGTCGCCGGTTCCACGAGCCCAGGCCTCGCCCCTGGGCCGCTCGGCTACACCGTAGGCCTCTCACTTCAGCACCAGTGGGGCTCCGTGCGAGTGCAGGCCACTCCCAACTACACCCTGATTCCGCGCTGGATGGACTACCTTTCGCTTCGTGAAGCCATCATCTCCGGCCTGCCCTGGCTCGAAATCGGCTATCAGATCACGCCTGCCTTCGAGGTCAGCATCAGTGCCTCAATGCTCCCGCTCAAGGCGAGTTGGCTCTTCTGAGCACGTTTGGCCTCTCGACGAAAAATCGAGGGTTACGAACCTCACACCGCAGACGTGAAGGCCGCAACGGAGCGCCACGCTTCGATGTGGCAAGATACAGACATCAAGAGCGCACCCCTCACCTCTCTCTGAGCACCAAGCCCCCACCGGTCGCACACCCGGCGGGGGCTTTTCCTTTTGGAAGGTGACGGCTGATCGAGCGGCGAGCTTTCTTTCGTCTGCCCTCCGAGCGACTACGGCCGCTGGCCGAGCGCCTCGGCATTCAAGCGATTGACCTCATCCAGGCCTCGCGTCACGCCTTGATCCCCGATGAGCTTGGCGGTCGCCTTCTCGACAGCGGCCTTGCGGGCTGGGTCGTTGGCAAGCTCCGTCGCCGAGTTCATGAGCGCGGAATCGAGGCCCGTCCCCGCTTGACGCGGAACATCGGACGAAGGCGGCTTGATAGCGGCGCTCGGCAACTGCTTCAGGGCATTCTGCGCGTAGGGCAGCGCCAGATAGCCGCCCACGAGAAAAAGCGCCAAGACCGCGAGCTTCACCAGCATCTTGACGGGCCCTTCGCGCTCGATCCGGGTGCCGGTCATCGCCCGCGAATGGTGCTTGGTCGACTTCGAGGACGAGAGCCGCCACTGGCCATTCTCCTGGACGGCGACGATCTCGACGATACCCGCCGTCTTGCTGACGGCTGAAGCCACCCAATTGGCGGCACCCGCTTCGAAGCGCAGGTCGAGGACTCTCGCATCCTTTGCCAGCGACTGCCTCGCGTAGGCGGTCATGCGTTGCTTGACGTCGCGTTCTTCGTCGGCGCTCATCGGTCCTCACATCCAGCGTCTTGGAAAAGCTACTCCATTCTCGTGTCTACCCTGAGCGAGCATTCGGCTCACCTCATGGCGTTAGGGTATCAAGCGGCAAGATCGCCGCCACACCTCGGCCCGAGCTGGAGCCGGGCGTCACGGCGCCAGGCGTGCCGTCAGGCGCTCGATTCCGCCTCGGATGAGATGGCCGTAACCGTCGTCGGGCAAGGCATCAAGCGCCTCTTTTGCCCGCGCGAGGTGCGATCGCGCCTGATCCAGCTCGCCGAGCTTGCGGTAATCCTCGGCCAGATTCAGGTGCAAGGAAGGGTAAAAAGCACGAAGCGCCAGCGAGGCGTGATGCTCCTTCACCCGTGCGTCGGATAGCTCATCCGCAGCCTCGAGGGCGCGCAGATCCCAGACGAGCTCCTCGCGCGGATCTGCTTGCTCATCCGCCATGAAGTGCGCGAGGGTGCAGCGATGAAATGGATCTCCCTCCGAGCCCAACTCCTCCCACAAGGCCGCGAAACAATGACGCGCTTCGTCGTGGCGTCCGCCGTGATGCAGCGCGATCGCCTCGTTGATTCGATCCATCATCGCATCCTGTTCAGTCATCGCCCCTCCCACGTGAAGCGCCATATTGCCTGCTTCATGGATACCACCATGCGGCGCACGCCTGACAGCACCAGCAGTGCCCTGGAATTGAAGCGGCACTATCACGACCGCCAGATGGGTTTATTTCATTTCACAACTAGCATATTATGAGCACTAACCCCAGCAAAACGGAGGACAAGATATTGGCACTCTGGCTGATCGGCGGACTCGCGCTGTGTGTACTGTTTATCGTCACTCTCTTCAACACATTGATCGCCACGAAAAATGGCGTTGATAATGCCGCTGCCGGCGTGGATGCCATTCTCAAGAAGCGATACGATTTGATCCCCAATCTGATCGCGGCTGTCGAAGCCTACATGCGTCATGAGCGCAGCCTCCTCGAAGGGCTCACCCAATTGCGCACCCAAGCGCTGGCGACCACCGGGGAAGAGCGGCGCAAACTGGACAAAGAGTTCACCAAGCAGCTAGGGGGCTTGTTCGTGGCGGCGGAAAACTACCCAGACCTCAAGGCCAATCAAAACTTCCTGCAGTTGCAAGCAGCGCTCAATGAAGTTGAAGAGCAGATTTCCGCCGCGCGCCGTGCCTTCAATGCAGCTGTAACGGATTACAACAACTCCCTCGAAATGTTCCCCAGTAGCGTTATCGCGCGCCGAATGAAGTTCCAGCGGAAGGCGCTATTTGAGATCACGCCATTGGAACGCAAGAGCATCGAGGTGGCCCAGCTACTCGATCGCTAAGGGATCAGCTTGCTTCCTTCGTCTTTACACTGAGACGTTTCCAAAATGGCTGGCGGCCTAGTACGTCCCGCTGGCACGAACAGGCTAGGTACCAAGATGGCCATCCTCCGAGTTTCGGAACTTTACGAGAAGTTGCGTCCTGATCTTCGTAACCTGGAGCGCGAGCGAAAAAGAGTTGCGTTACTGCTGCGAATGAACATGTTCGTCGTGGTAGCGCTCGCTATTCCAATAGCTTGGTACATTATCCGCAGTATCGAAGAACCCAATGAAATCAACCAAATACTATCCTTCACCTTTGCCATCATTGCCATGATCGGCATATTAGCCGGAGAGACTTTTAAATACAATTTAACAAAGCAATTTGGCACTCGCTTCAAGCGATTAGTTATCCGAAGAATCATTTCCTATATGGATGCAGATTTGCATTACGCCATGCACAACTGCATCCCAGCCGAAGTGTTCCAGCAAAGTGGTCTCTTTGAGACACCACCGGATCGCTTCAATGGGGATGACCTGGTAACCGGCACAATTCTTGGCACAAAGATTCGATTCTCAGAGCTTCACACCAAAATTAACCTAGGAAGTGCAACAAACAAGCGCTACGTCACTCAGTTCAAAGGCCTATTCTTCGAGTTGGCTTTCAATAAGCGAAGCAATGGCAGTCTCATCATTCTGCCAGATGCCGTGGAGACAGCTGTTGGAAAAGTGGCCGGACAATGGCTACAAAGCTTGGGCACAACCCAAGGTAAGCTGATCAAGTTGGAAGACCCCGAATTCGAACGGCTTTTCGTCGTCTATGGCACCGATCAAATCGAAGCGCGCTATCTCTTGTCCCCAAGTCTTATGCGTCGCATCATCAAATTTCGGCACAAGGCCGGACGCGAGGTTCGGCTCTCCTTCGTAGATGGACACGTATACCTTGCTGTTAGCTACGCACGCGATCTGTTCGAACCGACGCTCTTCACCCCTCTGGAAAACAAAGCGCAGATCAAGCAATACCTTGATGATTTGCGCTTCGCCTTGGGCGTAGTCAAGGACCTCAACCTCAATCTCAAGCTCTGGAGCCACTAGACTGGCAGCGAGACGTCATCCGACACATTGCCACAGGAAAGCTCTTTGAAAGGTCGAATTGCTCACAGGCCGCCCTGTTTTGCTTGAAGCTTGGCCTTCATCACGTCCAAAGGTTCTACCAGGGTAGCAGGATAGTCGTCCCCGTCTGTCGGATTGATCAGCCCATCGGGCCATGGGCTTCGATGATTGAAGCCCCGGCGAACCATCTCGGCGGCAAGTCGGTCGTGCCGATCCTTCATGGCCTTGCTGTGCCCCACCCAGCGCCTGGTCTCGGGATGATTGGCGTAACCCTTGTTCAGTCCCGCGATCGCCTTTGCCATGATGAGCAGCTCGTTGTGCTCCGCAAGAAGGCGCTTGTCATCGAGCATCTCGACAGGAAATGGATACCAACTCCGCATCGAATCTCCCTTTCAAGGGGATGAACGGCCAACAAAGCTTGCCGCCTGGGAAGTACGCGCACTGCATCGCGCGTTCATCGGCTTTTTTCCGAAAGAATGCAACAAAGAGGGAGTGATTAAACTGAATTTTTCATCGAAGCTCCATATGAAAATATCCGCCATCGATAATGACATTAAAATTACTTTTGACTTATTACTTATTACTCCCTACACTGGGTCTGCTTGCCTGATCCATTCCTTCGTTGGAACGAAATCAAGGAGCCATTGCCTGCGTTTAGTGAAGACTAGGCAATAATAGATTCACGCTAGCACTCTTAGAGAGGCGACCATATGAATTTCCGTAAGACTCTGGTTTTGGTTTTTGGAACGTTCGGATTATTGGCCACCATCTCTGCGTGTGACCTACCATTCATCAGCAACCAACATCTCCAGTCCCCTGAATTGAAAGCCGCTCTTACTGCGAAGTCTATTCCCTATTCCAACCTTGAACAAGGAGCAGACGGCACTCCAGACGGCCCGATATTTACGACATTTAGATCTCAGCAAGAGGTTGACGACTTCCTCAAAGCACACCCGCTGATTAAGGCAGGAAACTCTCTGCCGAATGTTGATTTTTCAACCCATCTTGCAATATTTGCGCAATTAGCGCCTCAAAGCACAGGCCAAATAAAAATGGAGATCGTCAGTATCGAAGAGCAAGACGATCAACTCCTTGTGCATAGTGTGAGATGGTTACCACCAGAGGGAACACCAACGACTCAGTTGAGTACTTGGCCCTACCACTACGTATCGATTCAGCGCACCAGCAAGCCGATAGCATTTTCACCGGTTGTCAGTGCCCCGCTTAATCAAAGACCTAACGATACAACTCATTAATAATCAAATCCAACTTCGTTCACGCGATGGGTACTCGCCCCTCGCAGGCGGCTCCTCAAGGCGCGCTATGTCCGCCACTTGAGTGAGGCCGAGGAGCGCGGAGATAAGAATAGCCGTCAGGCTCGCCACGAACCTCAACCCCAGGTAGGACTACCTCAGGAGTTGAGGTTCGTGTTCATCGACGGGGTCGGGCCGGCCAAGCGGGATTTACAGCCAGCGTCCACCCTCTACGGAGCGATCCACTGAACGGTTACGTTATCTCTATGCTCCGCGGAAAAATCAAACATACACTCAAACACACCTAAGCAGCCGAATGAAACCAGTTTGGTTTCATTCGGCTCACTGGTTTCACATCGGCAAGCGAGTCCTTTAGACACACGCACAAAAAAGCACCAGCCCCGAGCCGGAAATATGCCAAAGAGCCACGGAAAGCGCCAGAGCAGGATGTGAAAGTCGGCCCCCTGATCTTTCGCTTACGAATCGCGCAAAATCACCTGAACGCCTCGTCGTTCGAGAAATACACACGCACGATCACTGACGGCCTTGGACTTATCGGCCACCGCGTTTCGAGGAACCACGACCTGATACCCTCGACGGGCAGCATCAAGCGCCGTCGCCTTGACGCAACCGGCCGTGAACACGCCTGCAATCACGAGCGTAGCGATCTGACGCTCAGCCAGGTGAGCGATGAGCGCAGGGTTGGTCAGAGCGCTCCCTCGCCACTTTTCAAAGAAGGCCGCACCCTCCGCCCGCAAGCGCGGATCGAGGGCACATCCGGGTGAGCCGGCGACGGCAGCGCCACGCCTGAAGAGGTTGCCAATCACGTCATGCCTACGGAAGGCGTTGCCAATGGTGACGACCTCCCAGCCTTCGCTCCTGGCGCGGCGAACCAACTCGTTTGAAGCTTCCAACAGCTCCTCGACTTGATCGCGTCCGACCGGCAAACGAGCAGCTTCGCTCAGAAAATCCAACTGATAGTCCAGTAGCAGCAGGGCCGTACGGGACCCGGCGAGGGCATCAAGCGAGGTCATTCCAGGTACTCCTAGACAAGCCGACCAAGGGTGAGTTATCGAAAGGGGGCCGGTAAGCCTGAGCAGGCAATATGCCATATGGCTACGGGCGCGCCTGAGGCGGTGGTCAGCTCAGCGCAGTATCGCTGCCAGCGGCGTTGTTGAGCACCCGGCGGAACTTGATGAATGACACGATCCGCCAGGGGATAAGATAGCCACAGAGCACCGTCATGAAGAGCGCTATTTTCGCCTGAGGCTCGAGGTTCGTCAGCTCGTGCCTAAGGGCCAGCCGGATGACCACGACGCCGACAAAGGCCACGACAAATCCCCAGTTCTTCCGGGCGTAAATGAAGTTGTCCGCTCGGACCTCGTAGTTGGTCGTCCAGATCAGCGGGATGGACAGCACCATCCCGAGGCCGAAGGCAATCCCGTACGCCCAGGCAGGCTCAGACACCTGTGGATTGAAAATCAGGGTCAGCCCCGGAAGCAAGGCAAGCAACGGGAGCAGCAGCCGAATCCCGCTGCCGCGGATCGGACGATACATGCTCCGCGTTCTGCGCCACAGCACCAAGGCTGCGATTGCGATCACGAAGAGATAGATACCGTTGCCACTCATTTGTTGCATGGGTTTCAGGTCCAGATTAGAGGCAGCCTGGCGTAAGCACAAAAAAAGGCACCAACCCCGAGCAGGCAAAATGCCAAAGAGCTACGGGGGGTGCCAGAGCCGGATATGGGAATCGAACCCATGACCTTTCGATTACGAATCGAATGCACTACCGCTGTGCTAATCCGGCGAACGTCTCGACGTTTCCTCGAAACAGGAACCAATCCTACCAGGAGATCCCACCCTTGTAAAGATGGAGCGACGCCTTCCGGGGTATGAAAAACCTATGCATCACCTCGAAGACTCCTGGCACCTGCGGGAGGCGAACCCTGAAGGTCGTCAGTTCAGCAGATGAAACGAGTGAAACTTAGATCTAGAGCCTGAGACGGCGCACAAGGTTTCGGCTATGCACCCCCTATTGCCTTCATTGACCTAATTTCACATCACTGAAAACAAATCACACCCCAGCAAAGAAACAAGCCTCCAGGAAATCCCTTGAGAACGCTGCTCAGAGTTCGCTTTCCTTCAAACCTATGCTATTGTTCGTTCGCATCGTTTTTGGGCGATTTTGGAGCGAACACCGCAATGGATCTTCCTGAGATTAAACAAAAGTTCGAGAGCCTTGGATTCAAGACAAACTCTTCCATTGCTGGGATTCTCGTTGCTTCGCATAAGCACGACAATAGACGCCATCTCACCTACCAGGAAGATAGCGACACTTTGGCCTTACATTGTGAAATACCGATGGACGGTTTTTGGCGCGAAATCTTCCAAGACGCTGAACTGGATCAACGAAAGCTAGAAGTCGTTCTTACGGCAATTCATGATCGCGTTGTTTGTATGAGCATCCGTACGCGACTGAATGATGCAGGGGATATATTACCCCTCTACCCCATTTTAGAACGTCTTGTAGACAGCCTAGTAAACTTTGGCGATAGGGTTTGAGGCTATTGCTTATCCTGCGCCTCGACGGTACGCACAAGAGCGACTGCAAGATTTCGGCCCTTCTCGCTTAGGCCACGAAAGATTTGCAAGAGTTCGGCTTCCTGTCTCTCATCCTGGGAGACGGGAGTTAAGCCTGCCATCTGCAAGAGCAATGGAAGTGGTTGCTCGTAGCCCTTTGCAATCTTGATCAGAACATCCGTCGTCGGGCTGGTTGGTTTGCCGGTAGTGCGGCTATAGCCGTTTTCGAGTTCTTGCAATCTGGTGTAGCTGATTCCAATTCTCTTCGCGGCTTCACGGGCAGAGAGATTGCGCTGGTGCCGTAGCTCTTTCAGGTATTCACCGATGCTCAATGCTGTTCTCCAAAGGGATATGGCCCGTTGGAGGATCGTATGACAAGCAACTGATGCGATTGAAAGTAATATTGATTTCAATTAGGCTTATCGATCAAATAGTAATCCTAGGCTGTGAAGCCCGTCCTAGTAGTAGATCGGAGACCAGAACGTCATGCAGGCAAAAACGGTGGGAGGTATCGTGGTCGCTATCGGCGTACTCGCGATCATTGGCTCCATGCTGCCGGATAGCAACTCTTCCGATTCGGAATCTCAACCCTCATATTCGCTCAGTGGTAGCGAAGCATCTGCAACTCCTGAACCCCAAGTCGCAGATCCTGCGACCATCCAGAAATTGAAAGAGCAGATTCACGCCCTGGATCGAAAGGGGCAAAAGATTGTGGAGGGTGTATTACCGCATATGGAGAAGTACTACACCAACGGAAGCGACCGTTCCAGAGAGAAGATTGAAGAAGCAGTTGGAGCCTGTCGCGGTGTGGCAGAAGAACTGCACGCGCTCTCCTCGGCTCACATGGGCGAGGTCAGTCTTTTGGATACCATTCCTGGTGAGGATAGACCCAAAAGCCCAGAGAGAAGCTGTGCTGAAGCAGCCCTACTGTTTGCCCAAGGATACGAGTTCTCGGCAGAAAGCTTTGATAAGTTTTTGGGATTCATGGAGGGCCCTCCTGACTTGAAGAGACTTAGGAAGGCCAAGGCGGATCTCGATACAGCTAACGGGCAGCGTTTGCAGGGGCTTGCTTCTTTGGCTACGGTTGACTGACGCCCGTACTGTACAAATACAAGAAGAGGCAGCGTGGCAGCTGCCTCTCTTTTTTTCAAGCCCGCTTGAGAATCCTCTGCACCGTTGCCGACTGGAACAAGGCTCCCTTCCTGGTGCGTTCACCCTGTTGGTTGAGCAGCTCCGCGATCTGTACGAAAGTTTGCCCCTGGTCCCGCGCATTACGCACGATGGGTAGGAGATGGGAGTAAGCCTCCTTAGCCCGCGCTATCGACACATCTCTAGCTGCCTGCACGCCTTTAGCAATTGCATCAGCGGTCAGGTTCTCAGGCTTTCCCAACTTCACTCCCCTTGCTTTTGCAGCTTGAAGAGCCGCCTTGGTGCGGGCACTAATCATTTCGGCTTCGGCCTCAGCCACAACAGCTAGGATCTGGATGGTCAGCTTGTTCGCGTGCGGATTGTCTACCGCAATAAAGTCTATCCGCGACTCCATCAGGTTGGCGATGAAGGCAACGTTACGGGCCAGGCGATCCAGTTTGGCAATGATGAGGGTGGCATTGCTGCGCTTGGCATGAGCGATGGCCTTTAGGAGTTCAGGGCGGTTGCTCTTCCTGCCGCTCTCTACATCCGTATACTCACCCAACTGTTCCCACTGTCCACCAGCCAGGAAACGCTGCACACTCGCCCGCTGAGCTTCGAGACCCAATCCGCTGATACCCTGGGCCTGGGTTGAGACTCGGTAGTAGCAGATACACTTCTGGTTGGACACTGAATATCCCTCAAAACTAGGCGTGGCTTCAATTTGAACGAAGAATACACTTCAGTAAACCAACCGTCAACGAAATGTTTTCGCGTTAACTGAACAAATATCCACCCGATCATGATCAGGTCAACCAGGAGGATGCTCGAACTCACCCCCATATCCCATATAAGGAATGCATCTCTGGGCTAGTAGGATGAGGGGGAGGTCTTTTTTGCCGGAAATGCCCTTAAGGGCTTGACTCATAAGTGACAATGCGATATGTTTACTATCGTGATTGTCAAAAATTGCCCTGTGCTCCGTTCGAGTTGCGTTCTTCGCAAACAAGCAGCAGAACACACCATATTGCAAGATCGTTGGAGTATTCTCGAACGACGGTCAAACAACTGAATCTTCGGCAAGAGGCTCCGCGTTCTGCGGGGCCTTCACCATTTAGACGGAGGAACAACAATGAAGAACGACTCGTAGTATTCGATCGAATGACTCGGCCATCAATCTTCGAAAGAACGAAACTCAGCTTCGGCTGGGTTTTTTGCGTTCTAGGGAAAGTGAAAGATTTCGTCTGATTTGAGAGGGTTTTCATTTTCGTGCGTTGAGATGGGCGGCGGCAAAACTCCCCCCTCTCAGATAGTTCTTGCTACTGAGACAACGAGCGGCGCACGCAACCTCCTGAACCCTCAAGTTTCTCACCTCAAGACACTTTTGAAAGGAATATTCCGTGTATATATTAGGCGATTTATTAAACAGTGAGACAATCAACCAAGAATCAGATTTTATCAAGGAACGAACCGACGACGAGTGGATAGCAACCTCAGAGATCGAAAAATACTCCGAAAACCTGTTTCGTTATCGAGGTCTCGTCCCAAAAGGAATTTGCGAACTCATCAAGAAAGAGTTTGGAGACAACAGGAACGGTGAATTTGTTTTTTCACTTGTCTCTCATGTTATTGGCGCAGGCAATGCAGTTATTGCTCACACCTCGTTGCTGCGAAAACTTCCGGGCGCGACTCAAAACAATATTCGTCGAAGCGAGATAGTCCAAAGAACCGCCTTCTTATTAGAAGCATCAGAAGCGCGTTTCGACAGAGAAGAAGGGAATCTTGCCCGAGTATTTGCATTGAGAGAGGAGCACAAGCCACTACTTGCGGATGCGCAACTATTCCAAAAGTGGAGCGATTTCATTCATCGAAAACCCTCTAAAGCAAAAATACTTAGTTTCGATGAGAAGGCATTTACCCAGCGAGTACAAGAATCTGGAACAGTTGTTCCTTATTCGAGAGGTTTCATTCAAGCTATGGAACGACTTAGGCAGCGCTCACTTTTCTTTGATCGTGTCGCTGCTCTTTCCGACCCTTTAGTTCTGCAAGATGAGGTGATGCTAGCGCAGGCTAAGAATCTATATGCGGGAAGAAACTATACATCCTACTACCTACAAAACAGTGGCCGAATTGGAACATCTCAAAGAAATATGCAAGGTATCAAAAGATACCTGCGGAAATATTTCAAGCCAGAGAATGAGGACTATTGTCAGCTCTATTTTGACTACAGCTCGCAAGAACCACGTATTCTAGCCACCCTTTCTGGCGATGCAGACCTCAAAGGACTACTTACGGAGAATAAACTATATGAAACCCTTCAGAGCAAGCTAGAACTACGGGATCGCGACATGGCAAAGATCGTGTTCAACAGTATTGCCTATTACACAACAGGCCAAGAACTCGCAAAACGAATTTTTGAAACAAATTTCCCAGATAAATACCAAACATCTTACGGGCAAAAGCTAATTGATGTTGTAAGTGAAAAATTCCAAACTGCAACTGCCTGGTGCCATAACAAGGCTGAGGAGATACAAGCTACCGAAGAATCTCAAAGCTTAGGAGGTACTATTCGCAGAGTATTTGAGCGAATGGAAACCGGAAAAATCTCTTATAACGAAGCCAGGCGAGCTGGAATAAACCACATCTTGCAAGGTACTGGTGCAGATATTCTTCGCTTGCTAGTAGAACAACTTGATCAGGCACTCGAACCTTATGGGGCATACCTTGTTCTACCAATTCACGACGGAATTCTAGTAGAAGCACCTGTAAAGCACAAAGAACTAGCAAGGGAGGCAATAGGAAAGATAATGCTGGAGGTTCCACAGCAAATCAGAGAGGATTTTTACCTGCCATTCAAAGTGCAAGACGGATGGTATCAAGAAGAGAAGAAGAGGGGAATATGGACAACCTCATCAGATTATCCACTTTGGATTTGAGGCGGCTTGGCGGCCTCCTCTTCTCTTGCTGAGAAAGATAACGAGAACTAGATAACAACTGAGAAAGATATATATAACTACGTGGATTTTATTTACTGCAAGTTAGATGGCTGGAATGAGACTATTTATATATGGACATGAAAGAGACTCAAACGTAGTGACAGAGTAGATTATAGCTGCGCCGAATAGATTAGCAGGTTTTTTCTAGAGACGCTTAAAGGGGAGCGGATTACCGCTCCCCCATCTTTGTACCTGAGCCTAGATTGCTCAATTTTTAGAGCTACTCAGCAAGGCCAGGATCGCATATCAAGCATCCCCGAAAGAGTCAGCTTATGGTTTTGCCGCCTTTAACTCTTTTTTGAACTCTGCGAACCCAAATAGGTACTGGTCCTGTTCCGCAGGCGATAGCTTCGAATATTCCTTCGTAAACCGATCCTTCCAGGAGAGTTTTGGCCTTCCTGCTTTTGTCGTAGCTTTCGGCTTCTTAAAGTGTTCCGGCTTTTGAGAGACGTATTCACCTAGGAATTTTGCGGTATCTCTAACCGACTTGTCTTTAACACTTTCCCAAGTTTCCTCAATCAGTTGAGAAATTTTCTCGGGTTTTTCAGTTTTTTTTGCGAATTCGATAAATTTTGAAGCAGGAATACCTATGTCGAGGAAACGCTCAAGATTTCCAGCTTGGCCCAGCTTATACAAATATGACAGATATGTACGCCCAAATTCTTTCTTGGACTCCAGGTATGCTTCCCACTTAAGAAAGCCTAGATGGATATATCCCTTGGTTTCGTTCATCTCACTGAGGGCTTTTCCAAGCTCCAAGTAAGCACGAGCCAAGTGATCGCTGCACTCTTTGATCTTTGCACTGATGTTGGCATCCAGTTCTTTAGCCGTTTCCATGGAAACAGTAGCCATCGGCTCAACTGTGGCTGTTGCAACTACAGGTTCTGGAGCCGCTGCCTTGTTCGTTCTAGGCATTCTTTCCTCACATCTTCAGACGTGTGAAACTCGCTGATTCTCAGTAGAGAATTTCAGAAAAGCCTACCATAAAAACGAATCGCAATAAATAAAAATATCGATATAGGTAACACTAATTTTCGAGAAATATACAAGATGAAAAAAACAGAAGAACACAGCTATACAGCAAAAGACGCAACCGCAGCATCACAAGGCGCAGAACAACTTCTATCCTTTATCAAGCGTTATAGGGCAACCTACAACGTGACAAACCAGCAATACGCCTATTTGATGAAAATTTCGCGCAAACAAACGATTTTCTATTTGAATGAGCTAATTGAAAAAGGCTATATCAAAGTAGAACCAGAAAACAGAAGGGCAGGCAGAGGACGAGCAAACAAATATTTCATTCTGAAAGAAGCTTGATATGGGCGTAGTATTTCATTCCGAATGGTCTTTGATATTCAATTCTCTGGGAACTGAAGAATTCATTCTGTTTGTCAGAGGCTTTAAAAAAGCCGTTTGTATCCTGACCCTATCAACATACCTATTGCTATTTATTCTCGTCTTACAGACTCTCTGAGAGAGTTACAGAGCCCTTTTTAATCATCAGCGTAGCTTACTGCTTCGGCACCATGAATGCTGGTGGTGGGAGTAGCTGAAAAAAGCGAGGCAAACTTTTGCCGTCAGACGGAGGCATGAAGAGCCAGGCAATCAGAAAGAGCACTCCTAGAGATAGAAGACCGGAGAGGAACAGGCGAAGAAGACCTCCCTGCAACCGAAGTTTTGTTTGGGCTCGGAAGCGTTCCTTCTCTTCGGCCCAGATTTTTTCTTTCTCGTATCTCGAAAGTGGCAAGAGTTCCCTCCGGAGAAAGATGACTCGTTACTTGCGAAGTTTCAAATAAATATTACATCAGTCATTGAGGGTTTGAACAGGCATAGAACAGGCCCATCCAGACCAGGCGTTTAAACTTATTTGGGGCGTCTACAAGCCTTGCAAAATATGATTCAGGTGCTACACACCTCATTCTCAAATTTACTCGCCGTAAAAACAGCCCAAAAAAAGAAGAGCGAGAGCTACCAGTTCACCATGGAAGACACTACCTGTTGCTCGCTGATCATCAAATATCCTTGCGTGGTTGAAATCTGCCGGTGACCAGCCGCATGACTGATGATTGCTAGAGATCGTCCCTGTAGAGCCGATTGAGTAACCCAAGTGCGGCGCAGCCCGTGCGGCGTAATATCCACGCCAGATGCCACCGCAAGCCGCCTAACACGTCTACTAATAAGACCAGGACTAAGTTTTCGCCCGGACTCAGTAACGAAAAGGTTGTCAACAGGGCACTTAGGACGAACTTGAAGGTACTCAGTTAGCACCTTTGCAAGTTCCTGGTTGATCCCAAGATAGCGTGTCTTAGCTCCCTTCCCGAGCCTGACGACAACCGAGCGTTTGTTCAGGTCAACGTCAGCGAGCCTAAGATCGCACAGTTCCTGGTTCCTCACACCCAAATTCAGGAAAGTCTTGCAGATTGCGAAGTTTAGCTGGCGCTCGTACTCAGAGTTCCCATTAGCAACCCAAATGGCAGCCAAGAACCTGTTAATCTGCTCCGCATCCATCACCGTCTTCCGGGCAGGAAAGTAGCGACGAGGGCGCAGGGGTTTGAGTTGAGCGTGAACCTCTGAAGGCAGAAGGTCACGACCGATCAGGTATTTGGCGAATGAGTTCACCGCATAGAAGATGTTATAGCGGTTGGCAAAGCTGGTGATAGGAAGACCCTCCAATGCACGAGAGAGAGCATCCTTGTTCACTATCTCAGTAGGCGTAGAGCCGCCACCAATAAGACGAAGGTATCTGCGGAAGTCTCGGAGGTAATCCTTGACCGTTACAGGCGACAGAGGACGCGCTCCATTACGGAGATGATGCTCCCATTCATTGATAAGCTTGGCGAGATTCGGAGCGGTAACGTCCTGCGTGTGGACAAACTGCTTCTTGAATTGGAGGTAGGGCTCAAGGGGGATTCGCCACGACCGCCCAATCTTGATCGCTGGAAGCTTGCCACTCTCACACCAGCGAAATGCTGTAGCTCGGCCGATTCTCAGATCCTCAGCAACCTCAATGGTCGAAAGACTTTCATCTACTCGCCTCATCCGATACCTCCGCCTGGCTGAATTGAGGTTCGAATTGTAGCGTTCGTTTGTCTGAAAGGGAACAGTGATAAAAATCTATTCAACGTTTCCATTGGCTTCATTGGGGGTAAAAACAACCCGTAGCCGCCTACATAGCAAAGCAGAACCATGAAAAAACTTTTTCACAGAACGAAGAGCTTAATACATTTATTTTCAATCACATATACTGGCGGATCTTGGGATAAACACCCCTACACACTTGATTATGAAAACGACCAATACAGAGAAGACGAGCTTGTCAGAATCCTAATCGATGCTCTGCCTCATTTTGCCCTTACAGCCAGTGAGTTGCAGGAATTAAAGAAAACCGATGACTTCGGTGAAATGTATCGTAAGGCGTTTTCCCGTATCTCAAATGCGCTTCCCGAAAAGAAGGGAGACTATGGCGAATTATTGCTGTTTCTCCTACTTTCGGCCTTCTATCCTGCCGAGAGATTTGTTACAAAAGTGCGCCTCCGAAGCTCACTGGGTGATCAGGTAAAAGGATTTGATTGCGCTCACTTCACTGTTGAAGCCGATCAAATATGGCTCTGGCTCGGCGAAGTAAAATTTTATAAAAGCTTCTCAGGTGCCCTCTCGGATATTGTTGATGAGATCCAAGATCATTGCAAAGCACTATACCTAAAGAACGAGTTTAGTATTCTAGCATCAAATTGCGAGCTTAATGAAAACTTCCCTGATGCAGACAAACTAAAAAGCGTTATTGATGGAAGCACTCCAATAAATCAAGTAAACATCACAATTCCCGCATTGATAACATACGATAGTAGCACTATCTCAAAGCACAAATCCCGAACAGATAAAGAATTTATCGACGCAATGTCAAAGGAGTTCGAAAAGAAGTTTCAGTTGATTGATGGCAAAAAATTGCCACATAGCAACAATATCAGAGTCTTCTTTTTGGTAATGCCGTTTGCAAGTGTAACAAACATCAAGCAGAAGCTACATACATTCGAAAGCCTATATAGATGATAGATATATCGAATTCTCAAAAAGATGCCCGTAGGCTAATTAGCAAACTTCGCAGACTAGGGAGCATTACGGTCCCAGATCAAAAGTCGTTGCTTGAGAATGCTTACTATCTCGCCCAAACCGATGAATACTATGATCTAGCTTTAAGAGCAATTTGCCATATAGCAGATGCTCGTCCAACGGACCCGTTTGTACTTCAGTTATTACATGACTGCATTTCTGAATCCCGCGTATTTATATACGGGACGATGATGAATGACACGCTTCCGGGGTTTACTAGCCGATTCGGAAACATTTATTCTCCGATCCAAGAAGCGTATTATTCTGTTGGCGCACTAACAACGATACGTCTATATTTGAAAAAAAACTCCAAAAGATTCTTTTGGTGCTTTGTGAGTAC
>JAGIBK010000004.1:300000-421904 GCA_017744355.1 bacterium
GGGCCGGGATGAGGCTGTCCCAGTTGGTCTGGACGGGCTGCATCTCGCGCCCGAGGTGCGCGCCGAGGGCGTCCGCCAGCTCCTTCTCGTAGCCGATGATCCGGTCGGGATGTTTCGGATCGGCGAAGGTGTAGGGGGCTCCCCCCTCCAGGTCCATCCCCCAGCGCAGGGGGGTCGCCTGTGCGGCTCCCTCGCCGAGGACGGCGAAGACGGACAGAAAGACGGCGAGGACGCCGACCAAGAGCGCGTTTTTCAACTCCGGGGGGAACCTCCAGGGCATCGACAGGGGCAGGGCACGGAAGACCTTATACCCAAAAAGCGGACAAGCATGCGCCGGACGCCAGTCAAATCGCGAGTTTGGAACCAAGGCCCGGCTGCCGCTTGGATCGTTCGAGGCCCGCGGGTATCATCCGCGTCGGACCCACCGCGTCCTGCGACTGTTCCAGACGGCGCCTGCGGCTGTTTCAACAAAGAAAAGGGGAGTGCCATGGCGGACATCACCTTCAAGCTCAAGGAGCACCCTGCCCTTGATGCGGCAGAGCGTCTGGTCGAGCGCCTCGAGCAAGAGCGCGGGGTGACGTCGGCCATCCTCGACACCAGCCGCGCGCGGCTCTTCGTTACCTTCGACGCCATGCGCACCGGCGACATCGCCCTCCAAGCGGTGATCGAGCAAGAAGGCTTCCACGTCGAAGAGGAGAGCGAGACCCTGGGCTACGACACCGAGGAGCCCGGCTACACCGAGCTGGCAAGGGAGCGCCAAACCGAAGAGGCGCGCGCCGTCGACCTGACCCGCGACGCCGAGATCCCCTGGTATCACCAATAAGCGGGGGATCCGGCGCCTTGCCGCCCGCCCCAGGCGGGCCGTAAGATGAGAGGGTGATTGCGCAATTCCTCGGCCGCACAGCGGCCGCCCTGCCCCGCGGGCCCGAAGGCCTCGTCTGGTGGCTCGTCCTCGTCCAGTCGCTCGGCATCACGGCCGTGCTGCCGGTCCTGCCCCTCTACGCCAACGAGCAAGGCGCCGACCTCCACTTCGTCGGCCTGATGGTCGGCGCCTACATGGCGACCAACCTCGTCTGCCAGTACCCCGCCGGCTGGCTCTCGGACCGCTTCGGCCGCCGAGGCCTCATGTTCGCGGGGCTCGCCGCCTACGCGCTGGCCTCCTTGGGCTTCCTCTTCTTCCGCTCTCCCGAGGCCTTCGTGGCCCTGCGGGGGATCGAGGGGATCGCAGGCGCCTGCTTCACCCCGGCGGCCCTCGCCTACGTGGCCGATCGCGCTCCTGAGGGCGAGCGAGGCCAGCGTCTCGCCCACCTGACGGTGGCCCAGAACGGCGGGATGCTCATCGGGCCGGCCCTCGGCGGCGCCCTCGCCTCGGTCTTCGGGCTCGCTTCGCCCTTTCTCGCCCTCGCCGTCCTGTGCATGGTCGGCGCCCTCATGACGGCCAAGCTGCCCGGCGCCGGGCGCGCGGCGGCCCAGGCGCGGCACCTGGCGCAACCGACGGGCGGGAGGCTCTGGGCCGAGGTGCGCTGGCCGCTCTTCGTGGGGCTTGCCGCCCGTGCGCTCGCGGGTGGCTTTGCCATGGGCCTCTACGAATCGGTCTGGGCCCTCTACCTCAAGGACCTGGGGGCCACCACCTGGCTCATCAGCATGAGCTGGACCGCCTTCGCCCTGCCACCCATCCTGCTCGCGGGCATCGCCGGCCGCCTCATCGACTCGCAGGGGCCGTCGCGGCTGGTCGTGTGGGGGACCCTCTTCTCGTCCTTGCTCGTGGCCTCTTACGCGCTGACCGACCGGATCGAGATGGTGCTCTTCCTGAGCGTGATCGACGGCATCGGCTTCGCCTTCGCCTATCCCGCCCAGAACGCCCTCACGGTACTGGTCTCGCCCGAGGCGCTCCGTGGCCGGGTGATCGGGCTGATCGCGGCCATCTCGACCATGGGGGCCCTGGTCGGCGCGGTCGTGACCCCGCCTCTCTTGGGCAAGGGGCCCATCTGGTGCTTCGGGGCGGGCGGGATCGTCCTGTTCGTCTCGGGGGCGATCCTCGCCGGAGCCGTCGCGATCGAGCGCGGCAAGACGCAACTCGCCCCGAACTCCCCCTAAAAAATTACCCCCTGGAAGCGCTAGACTTCCAGGGGGCTTTTTTTGCGGACGCTTAGGGCGTCTTGGCTCCTTGCTTGAGGGCCTTGCGCAGCAGGGACTGCTGAGTGCGCAGGGCTTCCAGCTCCTTCTCGAGCTCCTCGGCCGAACGGCTCGCGAGCAGCTCGGAAACCTTGATCTTGTGCTCATGCTTGGATTCGAGGGCGTTGATACGCTGATCGAGCTTCGCGATGCGGGCGTCCATCGAGGCCTGAAGCGCATCGCGCTTCGCGCGCAGCTCCTGGACCAGCTCGTAAGGCGAACGACGCGAGCGCTTCGCAGCCGCGGCCTTGGCGGAGGAAGCGGCTGCCTTCTTGGGCTTGGTCGCAGTAGTGGACTTGGTACGAGGCATTAAGTTTTCCTCCATCACAGCGGATTAAGAAACGAATTGCAATATCGTTGCTGGAATTACTCTAACAAAGCGCGACCTCCCACGCAATATCTCGAAACTTGATTGACTCGCGATCTTTTGGAGGCTTTTTGCGCGAAGCAGGTGAATAACGTTTGATAATCTTGCGCGCCTGCAGGAAAACAAGCGTTCGATCGTCGCCAAGTCCCGCCTAGCAATCGATCGTGGTAGCATGGGCGAGAAGGAGCCCCGCTCCGCCTCTCGAAGGGCCCGTTTCAATCGCGAGGGCGAGGGGAAAATTGGAACCATGACGCAAGAGGACGCTTCCATGCCCCCATCCCAGGAGGTCGAGCGGATCGAGCGGGTCTACGCCGAGCGCGCGCGCCGGCTGCCCGCCGATTTCTACTCGATCATGAAGCCCGGCAATCTCTACCGCCTCCAGCGCCGCGAGCGCGACCTGCTCGCCCTGCTCCACCGGGAGGGGTTCGCCGACCTGGACGGGGTGACGGTGCTGGACGTGGGGTGCGGCACGGGCGACGACCTGCGGCAGATGCTGCGCTACGGCGCGCGCTCCGAGCACCTGGTCGGGGTGGACGTGCAGAGCGATCGCCTCTCGCGGGCCCGGGACCTGTCGCCTCATCTGCGCTTCGAGCTGATCGACGGCGGGGTACTGCCCTTTCCGACGGGCTCCTTCGACCTGGTGATGCAATCGACGGTCTTCTCCTCGATCCTTGATCATGGCGTGCAGGCGCGACTCGCCCAGGAGATGCTGCGGGTGCTTTCACCCGGCGGCGCCATCATCTGGTACGACATGCGCGTCACCAACCCGCGCAACTCCAACCTGACGCCCTTGACGCTCGATCGGATCGAAGCCCTCTTCCCCGATTGCGAGCTGCACCTCAAGCCCCACACCCTCATCCCCGCCCTGGGGCGCCGCCTGGCTCCCTTGAGCTGGACCCTCTGCCGGGCCCTCGAGGCCCTGCCGCCGCTGCGGGGACACCTGCTGGGAGCGATCCGACCCCATGGCACCGTTCGTTCGTAGCCTGCGCGGGCTCATCCCCGTCTTCGACCTGGCGGTGGCCGCGATCGCGTACCTGGGGGCGTTCTACCTGCGCTTCGACGGGGTGATCCCGGTCGCGCACATCTCCCAGTTCTGGATCTTCTTCGCGGCCCTGCCCCTCTTGCGGATGCTCGTGAACTTCCTCTTCGGCATGTACCGCCACGTCTGGCGCTACATCGGGGTGCGCGAGGCCATGGCGATCGCCCTGGCGGTGCTGACGGGCAGCGCCATCTTTTCCTTATTGCTCTACGTCTCGAACAACGCGAGCTTCCCACGCTCCATCGTCTTCATCGAGGCCCTCCTGAGCGTCATGATGCTGGGCGGGGTCCGCTTCGGCATGCGGTACTGGGCCGAGGTCACCCCCGGGCCCAAGCAATCGAATAGCGTCCGCACCCTCATCGTGGGGGCGGGGGACGCCGGCGAGATGCTCGCCCGCGACATCCTGCGCCACCCCGAGGGGGGCCTGGTGCCGGTGGGCTTCGTGGACGACCGCAAGGAGAAGCACGGCCTTAGGATCCACGGGGTTGCGGTGCACGGCGATCGCCATGCGATCGCAAGCCTGGTCGAGCGTCTCAAGGTCGACCTGATCGTAGTCGCCATGCCCTCGGCCCCCCAGCGGGTCCAGAAGGAGATCCTGCGCCTTTCGGCCGCCACCCCCGCCCGGGTCCAGACCATCCCCGCCCTGCAAGAGATCGTCCAGGGCACCGTCTCGATCAGCCACCTGCGCGACATCCAGATCGAGGACCTCCTGGGCCGCGACCCGGTGGTGGTGGACCAGCGGCTGCTGAGCTACCTGCCCGGACGCCGGGTGCTGGTCTCGGGGGCCGGCGGCTCCATCGGCTCCGAATTGTGCCGGCAGATCGCGGCCTTCGGCCCTTCCTCCTTGGTCCTCTTCGACCAGGCCGAGAACCCCATCTACCACATCGAGCAGGAGCTGCGCGAGCGCTTCCCCGACCTGCCGGTGGTGCCCGTGATCGCCGACATGCGCGATCGCCAGCGGGTCGAGGCGATCTTCGCCGCCGAGCGGCCCGAGGTCGTCCTGCACGCGGCGGCCCACAAGCACGTGCCCCTGATGGAGGCCAACCCGGTCGAGGCCGCCGCCAACAACGTGTTCGGCAGCCTCAACCTGGCCGAGGCCGCCCACGCCGCCGGGGTTTCGCATTTCGTCTTGATCTCGACCGACAAGGCGGTGCGGCCCACCAACGTCATGGGCAAGACCAAGCGGTGCGCCGAGCTCATCCTCCAGAACCTCGCCGGATCGAGCGCCACCCAGTTCGTCGCGGTGCGCTTCGGCAACGTGCTGGGCTCCAGCGGCAGCGTGGTGCCCCGTTTCCGGCGCCAGATCGCCCAGGGCGGGCCGATCACCGTCACCCACCCCGACATGACCCGGTACTTCATGACCATCCCCGAGGCCGTCACCCTGGTGCTCCAGGCGGCCACCCTCGGGCGCTCGGGCGAGGTCCTGATGCTCGACATGGGGGTGCCGGTCAAGATCCTCGATCTGGCCCGCAACCTGATCAAGCTCTCGGGGCTGCGCGAGGACGACGTGGAGATCGTCTTCAGCGGCATCCGCCCCGGCGAGAAGCTCTACGAAGAGCTGCTCATCACCTCGGAGGGCACCCGCCCCACCGAGCATCCCCAGGTCTTCGCCGCCAAGGCCCAGCACCCGCCCGATCCCCACTGGTGGGGCGGGGTCATGGCCCGGCTGCAGGAAGCCGTTCAGCTCCAGTCCGCCCACCAGGTCCGCGCCGTCCTCGACTCGGTCATCGCCCGGGACGGCTTCCCCGAACCCCTCGCCTCTCCAGGGAGTGACGCATGATCGACGCCGCCGTCTCGCAAATCCCCTTCTCGCCGGCCCTCATCGGGGACGACGAGATCGCCGCCGTCACCGAGGTGCTCAAGAGCGGCTGGATCACCATGGGGCCCAAGACCAAAGCCTTCGAGGCCGCGATCGCAGGCTACGTCCAGGCCCGCCACGGGATCGCCCTCAACTCCTGCACGGCGGCCCTGCACCTGGCCCACCTGGCGAGCGACATCGGGCCCGGGGACGAGGTCGTCACCACCCCGCTCACCTTCTGCGCGAGCCTCAACACCATCATGCACGCGGGCGCCAAGCCCGTGCTCGCCGACGTGGACCCCTTCAGCCTCAACCTCTCGGCCGAAGGCGTCGAGAAGGTCCTCACCCCCAGGACCAAGGGGGTCGTGCCCGTCCACTACGCCGGCAACCCGGTGGACATGGATCCGCTGATGGAGCTTGCGCGCGACAAGGGGCTCGTCGTCACCGACGACGCGGCCCATGCGCTCGGCACCTTCTACAAGGGCCGGCCGGTGGGGTCCTTGGCCGACTACACCGCCTTCTCGTTCTACGCCACCAAGAACCTCGCCACCGGCGAAGGGGGCATGCTCACCACCAACCACGACGAGGCCGCCGACCAGATCCGGGTGCTCGGCCTGCACGGCATGAGCCGCAACGCCTGGAAGCGCTACACCGGGGCGGGCTCCTGGTTCTACGAGGTCGAAGAGGCCGGCTTCAAGTACAACATGGCCGACCTGGCCGCCGCCCTGGGCCTTGCGCAGTTCGCCCGGTTCGAGGCCATGCAGGCGACCCGCAAGGCTTACGTCGCGCGCTACTTCGAGGCCTTCAAGGACCACCCGGCCCTCGAGCTGCCGCCGCTCGCCGACGAGGCGCGCGGTGACGTGCACGCCTGGCACCTCTTCGTGCTGCGCCTGCGGCCCGAGGCCCTCAAAATCGACCGCGACGCCTTCATCGAAGAGCTCAAGGCGGTGGGCGTCCAGACCTCGGTCCACTTCATCCCCGCCTCGTACCACCCCATCTACCAGCGCACGCTCGGGGTCAAGGTGGGCGACTTCCCGGTGGCCGAGGACAGCTACCGCCGCATGGTCTCGCTGCCGCTGTCGCCCGCGCTCAAGCCGGAGCAGATCGAGGCGGTCTGCGAGCGGGTGCTCGCCATCGCCGACCGGCACCGGAGGTAGGGCGTGTACCGCGTCTTCAAGCGCCTCGCCGACATCCTCGGCGCCCTGATCCTGCTCATCCTTGCGAGCCCGGTCCTGCTCTGGGCGGCGATCGCCATCCCCCTCGACTCGCCGGGCAGCCCGATCTTCACCCAGCAGCGGATGGGCAAGGGCGGCAAGCCCTTCACCATCTTCAAGTTCCGGACCATGCGCAAGGGCGGCGAAAGCGGCCCCGTGCTCACCCAGGTGGGCGACAGCCGGATCACCAAGCTCGGTGCCTTGCTGCGCCGCACCTCGATCGACGAGTTGCCACAGCTCTTCAATATCCTGAAGGGGGACATGAGCTTCATCGGGCCGCGGCCCGAGGTGCCGTCCATCGTCGAAGCCGAGTGGAGCGAGGACGACAAGGCCCGGGTCCTCTCGGTGCTGCCCGGCCTCTCGGGCTGGGCCCAGATCCACGGCCGCGACGACCTGGACATCCCGACCAAGCTCCTTTACGACCGCGAGTACGCCGCCCGCATCGGCCTCAAGCTGGACCTGTTGATCCTCGTCCGGACGCCCATCCTGCTCTTGACGGGCACAGGGATCAAGTAAGCCCTTTCAGGCTTCCGGCGCCGGACCGAAACGACCGCGCAGGCCGGGCACCTTGGAAGCGATCGCCCTGAGCGCCACGCGATCCGCCGGGGTGACGGCCCCGGTGAGCCACAGGATGAGCGCAAAGGCGAGCATGCCGAGCGCCGGCGCGACGAAGAGGGCCACCAGCGGCGGACAGACCCGCACCGCCGCGTACACCGGCACCCCCATCCCCACCGACGCCATCAAGAGGTGCAGCACGCTGCGGATCGGAGCGCCCGCTCCGGTCTGGGCGTGGGCCACCCGGATGCCCGGGTAGAGGCTCGCGAGCTGCGCGAGGCCGTTGGCCAAGACCGCCCCCCAGGCCCCGTACCGCGGGATGAGGAACCACGCCAAGAGCAGGTTGAAGGCCGAGACCCACAGGCCGATCCGGACCATGAGGCGCTGGGCGTCCGTGCTGTACAGCACGCTCGATGCGGGGAAACCGTAGACCATCACCAGGGCGTTGAAGCCGAGAAGCGCCCCCAAGAGGCCCGCGACCGGCTCGTAGCCGGGCCCGTACAGCACCGCCACCAGGGCAGGGGCGATCAAGGCCCCGCCCACCGCCACCGGCAGCGCGAGCATGGCCATGTAGCGGCAGCTCTCCTGGTAGATCCGCCCCACTCCCTCGCGATCGCCCTGACCCATGGAGCGCGACATGCTGGGGATCAAGAGGCCCACCAGGGTGCCGGGGATGAGCTTCATGGCCATGGTCGCGAGGCTGAAGGCCATGCCGTAGAAGGCCACCTGGCGCGCGGGCGAGAAAGCCCCCAGGAAGAAGACCTCGGAGCGCTGCCAGACCACCGCGTCCAGCACCAGCATGATGAAGACCGGCCCCTGGTAGGTCCGCATGGCCCGGCGCAATTCGCCGTCGAGGGGCGCGGCCCACCAGTTCGGCTGCCAGCGCCCAAGCAACACCAGGTAGACCAGCACCCCCAGCGCCGAGGCGAACCCCGTCGCCCCGACCAGGCCCGCGAGGCCACCCCCCTGCCACAGGGCGAGGACGGTGCCCGCGAGCGAAGCCAGGGCCGTGACCCCGGTGACGGCCGCCACCTGGTCGTAGCGCTGCAGGGCCTGGCAAGCCGCCGTGTAGAGGGCGAGCAAGGCCATGGGGATGACCGAGGCCCCGCCGACCGCAAGACCCATGGAGAGCTCGGGCCGCCCCCAGGTCGTCACGGCCCAGGGCCCGACCCCCGCCATCAGGAGCGAGACCGCAAAGCCGCAGAGCAGCACCTGGCGGCTGGAGAAGGCGAGCATCCCCGCCGCCTCCTTCGGGTCGTCGCGGCCCAGGGCCTCGGCCATGTACTTCATGGTGGCCGTCACGTAGCCCAGGTTGGCGAACAGGCCCGCGATCCCCACCCCCCAGACCAAAAGGGTGTAGGCCCCCATCCGGTCGGGCGCGAGCAGGCGCGCCACCAGCGCCGTGACCCCCACCCCCAGCATGGAGGTGATGGCGATGGTCAGGAAGTTGAAGGCGGTATGACGGGCAACCTTAGTCGGTGCTGACATGAGACTCCTCGATCGGTAGGCGCTTGATCACGCGGGCCGGGACGCCGGCGAGCACGCTGCCCGCCGGAAAGCTCGCGGTGACGACGGCGTTCGCCCCCACCACGCAGGAATCGCCGAGGCTCACCCCCTTGAGCACGGTCACGTTGCAGCCGAGCCACACGTTGCGCCCGAGGCGCACCGGGGCCACCTCGTAGCCCTGCTCGGCCACGCTCAGGCCGGCGGTGCCGAAGCGGTGGTCGTGGTCCCGGATGCTGACCCGCTCGGCCAACAGGCAGTCGTCGCCGATCTCGATCGCATCCAGCACCGAGAGGGTCGAAAAGGCGCCGATCAAGACCCGCTTCCCGATGCGCAGGCGGCCGTCCACCTTGAGCTCGGCCCCCATTCGCAGGCGGCTCCCCTCTCCGACGTCGACCTCGGCCGTCTCACCCAGCCGCCAGATGACGCCGGGCTCCACCTCGGCGTCGGGCGAAAGCAAGAGCCGACGCTGATGCTCGTGCTCGAGCAGCAGGCGCTGGGCCCGCGCTCGCCAGCTAGCGATCCGGCGATCCCAGTAGGCGACTGGGATCGCAAGGCGCAACAGGGGTAAGGGCAGGTTCATGCGTGCCTCCCTTTGGCGTGACGGGCCCGGGCCTCCAGGTAACAGGCGGCGGTCCGCGACGCGAGGGCCCGGTGATCGAAGGCCAGCGCCCGCGCGCGGGCCCGCTCCCCCATGGCCTGGCGGCGCTTGGGGTCCGTGGCGAGCAAGACGAGGGCCTCGGCCAGGGCCTTGGCGTTCGCAGGGGGAACGAGCACCCCCTGCATGCCGTCCTGGACGATCTCGGGGACCCCGCCCGCCGCGCAGCCGATGACCGGCTTCCCCGCCGCCATGGCCTCCAGGTAGACCAGGCCGAAGGGCTCGAGGCGGCTGGGGGCCACGAAGAAGTCGCAGCCCGCGTAGAGCTCGGGCAGCTCGCGGTGGTCCCGCGGCCCCAACCAGTGCAAGCGGCGAGCGTAGCCCGTCGCCATCAGGCGCGAGGCCAGGTGCTCGCGCAGGCTGGTGCCGTCGGGGGCGGTCATGGTGTCGCCGCCCGCCACCGCCAGGTGCAGGCCGCTCACCTTCGCAGCGGCCGCTGCGAAGGCCTCGACCAGGGTATCGGCTCCCTTGCGGCGCTCGATGCGCCCGACGAAGAGCGCGAGCGTCTCCGTGGGCTCGAGGCCGAGCGAACGCTTGAGGGCCGGGGCCTCCTGCACCGAGAAGCGCTCGACGTCCACCCCCAGGTGCAATACGTCGATGGCCTTGCGGGGAATCCGGTAGTCGATGGAGACGGCGTCCGCAAGGGCCGCGCTGTTGGCGAGCACCATCGAGGCGTGACGCAGGGCCCTGGCCTCGAGGCTCGAGGCCAGGCGCGCATCCAGGGTCATGGGCAGGTCGTTGAGCCGGCGCACCAGGGCCAGGTGGGTGTGAAGACGCACCACCAGCGCGGGCAGGGTCCGGCCGGGCTTCAAGAAGAGCCCCCCCGCCATCCACTCCGGCACCTCGATCACGTCGAAGGGGTGCTCGGCGTGCAGGGCCCGCACCGCCTCGGCCGCATGCCGGGCCCACGGCAAGAGAGCAGTCGAGAGGCCCCATGCCCGGTTGAAGGCAGGCAGTCGATAGCGACTGGGGAAGGCGAGGCCGTGGTAGCACGGCCCCTTCTCCTCGGGGACGGGGGCCACCGGCAAGAGGACCCGCACGTCATGGCCCTCGTCCGCCAGGGCCCGCGCCAGGGTGCCGGTATAGGTCCCGATCCCCCCGGCGCCGACCGGCTCGGGACAGAGCAGGCCGATCCGCATCAGCCCACGCCCGCCAGGTTCTGGTTGGCGCTCTCGCGCTTGCGCGCCGCCTCGCGCTCCAGGCCGAAGTGCCAGTTGGTCGGCGCATGCCAGACGGCATGCTTTGCCAGGCGAAGGGCCGCGAAGGGCTTGACGAGAGGCGAGGCCTCCCGGAGGGCCCGCTGCCGTCGGGTCCACTCCAGCTCGCCCTGGGCCCAGCGGTAGGCGAGCTTCACCTTGGCCTTGTCCAGGTGCCGGGTCCGCACCACGCAGGCCGTCCCGCCCAGCTCGTGGTAGTTGCCCGTCTCCGTGACGTGGCCGAGCTCCTCGGCCTCCTTGCGGTAGACGGTGCCCAGGTACGGGGTCATCAGGGAGACCGAGTAGTTCATGGGCAGGGCCTGGGCCATGCGGACGGTGGCGACCACGCTCTCGAAGGACTCCGAGGTCGAGCCGACCACCATGAACCCGGTCAGCTCGATGCCCAGCTCCTTGCAGCGCGCGATGTTCTTGAGGGTCAGCTTGAGGGCGTCCGGGTGCTGGCGGATCTCGCGCAGGATCGCAGGATCCGCCGACTCGATCCCCGTCATGAGCCGGGTGAGGCCGCCTTTGGCGAGCACGTCGAGGGTCTCGGGGTCCAGGCTCTCGAGGTCGGTCTCGATCACCCACTTGAAGCCGTAGGCCCCCTGGGTCATGGCCTCGGCGATCGCCCTCAAGCGCTTCTTGACCAGCCCGATGTTGGGATCGCGCGCCTGCAAGAAGCGCGCCCCCAGGGCCTTGAGGTGGTCGAGCTCGGCCTTCACGCTCTCCAAGGAGCGCGCGCGCCACGGGCCGCCCTGGTGGACGTAGTAGGGGCACATGGAGCAGGCCTTGGGGCAGCCGCGGCTGGTCAGGACGTAGTAGGTGGCGCCCGCGGCCGTGCCGTCCGGGCTGTAGCGGCGCATGTCGAGCAGGTGCCAGGCCGGGAAGGGCAGGGCGTCGAGCTGGGCGACGTCCTGCAAGAGCCAGCCGCCCGGCGCGAAGGGGACCTTGGGGGTCCACACCTGGGCGTGGTGCTTGCCCGCGAGGAAGTCGGCCACCAGGGCCTCGGGCTCCCCGAAGAGGGCCCCGTCCAGGCCGCAGGCGTCGAGCCAGCGGGTGTGAGTCGTCTGGATCACGTTGCCGAAGACGAAGACCTTCACGCGGGGCAGGACGGTCTTGATCACCTTCGCGATCGAAAGGTCCTCCTTGAGGGTCGGCAGGCTCAGCCGGACCCCCACCGCATCGGGGGCCTCCTTCTCGAGGGCGATGAGCAGGTCCGTGCGCTTGAGGCGCTCGGCACAGGCGTCGATCACGCGGACCTCGTGCCCCTCGCGCTCGGCGACCGCCGCCGCGTACATCATGTCGAGGGGTGGGGTGAAGGCGCGGTAGCGATAGCGGCGGTTGATGGGGAACATGGTGCCGAGACCGCCCGCCTTGTCCCGATCGCTGATATAGCCCGGAAGCTCCGGCGGGTTGATCAGGTGCACGCGCATGGGACCTCCTTGGAGTGTCGAGGGCACTCTTACGTAGAGCGGCCGATACCGGCGTAGGCGAACCCGGCGGCTCGGACCTCGCCGGGCGAGAGCGCATTGCGCGCATCGAGCAAAAAGGGTGTCCGCACCTGCCGGCGCAGGCGCGAAAGGTCGAGCTCCGTCCAGGCCGCACGCGCGTCGAAGATGAGCGCGTCGGCCCCTCGGGCCGCCTCGTAGGGGCAGGCGGCGACGACGAGCGCCGGGCAGCGGGCAGCGGCGTCGCGCCCCCCCTCGGGGTCGTAAGCCCGGACCTTGACCCCGATCGAAAGCAGGTGCTCGGCCAAATCGAGCGGGAGAGAGGCGTTCCCGTCGTCGGGCGCCGCATCCAGGCCCATGAGGACCACGGTGCGGCCCTTGAGGACCTTGAGATGACGCTGGAGCTTGGTCACGGTAAAGGCCCGCCGCTTCGAGAGGGTCGCCTGCGCTGCGCGCAGCACCCCGGGCGTCTCGCCGTACTCCTCGGCCAGGCGATTCAAGGCCGCAAGCTCCCCGGTCGCGGCCCGCTCGCCCCAGGCCCAGCCGCCCGCGCCCGCCAGGCGAGGATCGAGCCCCAGCCCCAGGGCGAGATCGGCCTGAGAAGCGCCGAAGCGCTCGCAGAGCTGCGTGAGCTCGTCGGAGAAGGCCGCCCGGGTCGCCAGGAAGGCACTGGCGGCGAAGGGGACGAGCTCGGCGGTCGCCGGGTCGGTCGCGACCAGGGGGATCCGCTCACTTCCGCGCCACGGCGCGTAGAGGGCCCGCACCGCCTCGAGCGCTCGGGGGGCGGTGGCCCCTACCAAGAGGCAAGGGGGCTCGAAGGCGTCGCGCAGGGCGCTACCCGCGCGCAGGGGGCCCGGCAGGGTGACCACCTCGAAGGCCGGCGCGCGGGCCGGCGCCCCGGCGCGGACCGACACCCCCGCCGCCTCGGCGAGCCACATGCCGACCCAGGCCGCGCAGCCGATGGGGATCATCCCCTTGAGGGCGATCAGGGTCTCGCCCTCAAGGGCCGCGCCCACCTGCTGGGCCGCACGGCGCAAGGCCGTCAGATCGGGCTCGCCGGAGCTCGAAGGGGGTGTCTCGATGGCCATCAGGACCACGTCCGCCTCGGCGACGCTGGGCGCAAGGGCGGTCGAGAAGGAAAGGTTTCCCGCCATGTGGTGAAAGGCGAGGAGCCGCCCGAGACCGGGCTCGCGAACGCTCAGCTCGCCGCGCTCCAGCCGAGAACGGCGCTCGGGATCGTCGGCGATACACCGCACCCGGTGACCGATCTCGGCGAAGAAGGCGGCCATGACCAAACCCTGCCGGCCACAGCCGACGACGCATACCCGCATTCGAGCCCTCCCGCATCCCATGGTCGGATCGGCTCAGATGGTACAATCGATCCCCGCTCGCGACGAAGGGCGCGCGCGCCCAAAAATCCGGTGCGCGTCGCCACAGGAAGGCTCGGTAGGATGCCAGATTTCGAGGTCGTCGTCCCCGCCACCTCCGCCAACATGGGCCCCGGCTTCGATTGCTTGGGCCTCGCGCTGCCCGTCTACAACCGCTTCCGCATCGACGTAGCCCCGGCTGGGGCCCCTAGCTACCGATTGATGGGCGAAGGAGCGGCCGAGCCGCTCGAAGCCGGGCGCAACCTGTTTCTCGTTGCTGCCGAGCGGCTTGCAGCCGAGGTCGGCACCTCGCTACCCCCGCTCTCGGTCGTCTGCGAGGCGGCCATCCCGCTCGGGCGCGGCCTCGGCTCCAGCGCAAGCGCCGTGGTCGGCGGGCTCATGGCCGCCAACCACGTGCTGGGCGAGCCTCTCGCCCAGGCCGACCTCTTGCGCCTCGCCACGGCCCTCGAAGGCCACCCGGACAACGTGGCACCCGCCCTGCTGGGGGGCGTCTGCCTCGCCCTGGAGGGCGAGGGGGGGCTAATCGTCGAGCGCCTCATGGTGGCCGAGGAGCCGGGGCTCGTGGTCGCCGTTCCCGCCTTCGAGCTCGCCACCGCGATCGCCCGCGCGGCCTTGCCTTCGCTTGTTCCCCATGCCGATGCGGTCTATAATGTGGGGCGCGCGGCCCTGCTGGTTTCCGCCCTCTTTTCGGGGCGATACGAGCGCTTGGCCGAGGCCCTCGCCGACAGGCTCCACCAACCCTATCGCGCCCCATTGGTCCCCGGCATGGCCGAGGTGACGCGCGCGGCGCGCGAGGCTGGAGCCTGGGGAACGACCCTCTCGGGGGCCGGGCCCACCTTGCTCGCCTGGTGCCCCGTCGAGGGGCGCGACGCCGTCGCCCGCGCGATGGCCGAGGCCTGGGCGGAGGCAGGGATCGTCGCTAGGGCCTTTCCGAGTGCGATCGCCGCGCAGGGCGCCACCATCCATCCGGCCGCATAACGGGCCGTCTCGAAGAGGATCACCCATGGCCTTGATCGTTCAGAAGTTCGGCGGCTCGTCCGTCGCGGACGTGGAGCGGATCCGGCACGTCGCGCGCCGGGTCGCCCAGACCCGCCGCGAGGGCCACGACGTCGTGGTCGCGGTCTCGGCCATGGGCAAGACCACCGACGGCCTCGTCGGCCTCATGAACCAGATCTCGAGCGCCCCCTCCCCCCGCGAGGTGGACATGCTGCTCTCCACCGGCGAGCAGGTCTCCATCGCGCTGCTCGCCCAGGCCCTCATCGAAGAGGGCGTGAGCGCCGTCAGCCTCACGGGCTGGCAGGCGGGGATCACCACCGAGCCCGTCCACCGCAACGCCCCCATCAAGACCATCGACACCCGCCGGGTGAAGGGGCTCCTGACCGAAGGGTACGTGGTCGTGGTCGCGGGCTTCCAGGGCGTCACCGAGGCGGGATCCATCACCACCCTCGGCCGCGGCGGCTCGGACACGACCGCCGTCGCGCTCGCCGCGGCCCTCTCGGCCGACTTCTGCGACATTTTCACCGACGTGGACGGGGTCTACACCGCCGACCCGCGCGTGGTGAAGGATGCTCGGATGCACGCCGAGATCTCCTACGACGAGATGCTCGAGCTGGCGAGCCTGGGCGCCAAGGTGCTGCACCCGCGCTCGGTCGAGTACGCCAAGCACGCCAAGCTGGTCCTGCGCGTTCGGTCGAGCTTTAACGAGGGGACCGGGACGGTCGTCAAGGGGGTGGATCAGTTGGAACAGTTGAACCCGGTCACCGGCGTCACCGCCGACCTCAAGCAGGCCAAGCTCGCCGTCCTCCAGGTGCCCGATCAGCCCGGGGTGGCCGCCCAGCTCTTCAACGCGCTCGCCAAGCAGCACATCGACGTGGACATGATCATCCAGACCGAGCACACGACGGGCGGCTCGGACCGTACCGACATCGCCTTCACCGTCAGTGAGGGGGACCTCTCGAGTGCTCGGCGCGTCGTCAACGAGGTGGCCGAAAGCCTCGGCGCCTCGGGGGTCATCGCCGCGGGCGACGTGGCCAAGGTCTCCATCGTGGGCGCCGGCATGATCAATCACCCGGGCACGGCGGCGGCCATGTTCTCGGCGCTCGCCGACGAGGGGATCAACATCCAGATGATCTCGACCTCCGAGATCAAGGTCTCGTGCGTGATCGCGCGAGACCAGGCCGAGGCCGCCGTCCGCGCCCTGCACCGCCGCTTTGCGCTCGGCGCGGTCGAAGCCCCGCTCTCGCCCCAGCCGTAACCCTTCTCTCTCGACGGACCGCCTTGGCGGTCCGTTTTCTATTGCGGGGCCGGGCGCAAAAAAAACCGCCCGGGCCTGAGCCCGGGCGGTTGAGTGCGGAAGAGAGGACTTGAACCTCCAAGGGGTTGCCCCCACATGCTCCTGAGGCATGCGCGTCTGCCATTTCGCCACTTCCGCGAACCTCTTTAATATAACACACGACCTTGGTCAGGTAAAGCCCTTTTTAAGCAATCACGCGATTTTTTTGAGCAAGCGGGCTGGATAAGCTAGAATGGCGGGCATGAACGCCGATTCGCACACCTCGAACCGCCCCATTCGCCTTGCGATCGTCGAGGATGACGACCTGTTCCGGGACCTGCTGCGCATGGCGCTCGCCTCCATCCCGGGCATCTCGGTCATCGCCGACTTTGGCGACGCCGACAAAGCCGAGGCCGAGCTCCCTCGGCTCAAGCCAGACGTCCTGCTGCTGGACATCAACCTGGGCAAGGGCCGCAACGGCGTGCAACTCGGCCTGTCGCTCAGGCGCGTCCTGCCCGAGGTGGGGATCCTGCTCTTCTCCAATCACCGCGAGCCCGACTTCCTGCTTTCGGTTCCCACCGAGCAGGCGGGCGGCTGGTCTTACCTGCTCAAGACCTCGGTGCGGGACGTCGCCACCCTGGAGCGGGCCATTCGCGGCTCGGCTGCAGGCCTCGTCGTCCTCGACCCACGCCTGGCCGCCGGCTTCCGGAGCCCCGTCGACGGGCCGGCCCTCAGCGAGCGGCAGATCTCCTTGATCCAGCTCATCGCCCAGGGATTCAGCAACAAGGGCATCGCCGCGCGCCTGGGCCTCTCGGAGAAGACCGTCGAGAACCAACTCGGGATCCTCTACCGCGAGCTCGGCCTGGACACCTCCGACTCCGAGACCCACGCCAGGGTCCGGGCCGCCCTGCTCTATCTGCGCGGCATCGCCGTCTGAGGCTAGGCGACGGGCAGCGGGAAGCGCAGGCGCAAGCCGACGCGCTCCGGATGCTCGCTCTGCTCGGCCCACTCCCCGGACAGGAGCGCCACGCGGGCGTCTAGCAGCGCGAGGCCGGCGCCTTGGCGTAGGGGTTCGAGCGCCACTCCCTCGCCCCGGAAATCGACGTCGAGCATCAAGGCGCCCGGGCGATCGCCCTCCGCTCCCAGCCGGATGCGCCCGGCCGCGTGGCGCGGCACCATGTCGAGGAGCTGCTCCACGACCCGGTAGAGCTGCAAGCGCAGCGCAGGGGTGAAGCTCTCCAGCAGGACGGACTCGACTTCCAGCTCGAAAGCGCCCTGCCGGCTGCGGACCAGGGCCCGCAGCGCCGGGGCGAGGCCCACCTCGATGATCGAGGGATGGAGCAGGTGGCTGAGGTTCCGGATCTCCGCGTCCCGCAAGTGGTCGAGCCGCGCGAGCAACGTCTCGAGGAGCTCGCCGTGTCCTTGGCGCAAGCGGGTCACGCCCTCGTGGATGGCTTGCAGCTCGGGCTCGACCTGTCGCTCCAGCACCGCCACGACCTCGTGACGACGCAGGTCGCGCGCCTTGAAGAAGGCCTCGCGCGACTCGAAGAGGAAGCGCACCGCGCGGCGGCTCGCTTCTTGCTTGCGCGCGGCCTCGCGGAGGAACACGGTCTGGTTCTCGAGCGAGAAGGCCACCAGCAGCATCGCGTACAGGCACATGGCGACCTCGAACAGGTACCGTCCCGGCGCGAAGGCCACCCCGAAGGCCGCCTGCAGCGCGGTCGCGCGCGCGCAGCCGATCCCCAGCCCGACCAGGGTCCAGAGGCCGTAGTACCCGACCCAGTTGCGCCAGAGGGGAGCATCGAAGCTCCAGCCCGCCGCCTCCACGCGCTTCAACAGCTCGAGCGCCCCCATGACCAGGGCGAAGGAGCCGCATCCCACCAGGATGGCCACCTCGATCCCGAAGGGATGGTGGGCGGCGTCGGCCTTGTCGGCCCACGCGAGGAGGGTCAGGGTCATGGGCGCCAGGACGATGAAGCCGGTCCAGGCGAAAAAGCGCCGAGACGGCAGGACGATGCCCCGCCGGATCATGCGATTACCCCCTGCACGGTCGCATTCAGCGGCAGGCGCAGCACGAGCCGGGTCCCGCGACCCGGCCGGGAGTCGAGTTCAAGGCGCCCGCCCTTCTCTTTTAGATCCGCTCCTAGCCCCGACAGGCCCAGCCCCTTCGGCGACGCGCCCGGCGCAAAGCCCACCCCGTCGTCCTCCACCACCAGGACCAGCTCCATCGGCGAGGGGCGCTCGTAGCGGACCACGACCCGCTCGGCGCGGGCATGGCGAAAAGCGTTCAGCAAGCCCTCTTCCACGAGGCAGGCGGCCGCCCGGTGGAGTTCGGGGCCAAGTTGCGCCTCGATCGCCGGGACCTCGGGGGCCATTGCGAGCGTCACGGGCATCACGGCCCGGAAGCGCTCGACCAATTCCGCGACGATCGCCGAGAGGGGGCGCTGCGCCTCGGCGACCCCGAGCAGCTCGCGCGCCTGGCGCAAGCCCAGCCACTGGAGCCGATCCAGCTGGTCCTGGGCCCGGTCGAGCAAGCCGGTCGCCTGGGCGCCATTGACGTCCCGCAGCTGATCCAGGAGGGCCCAGGCCATCAGCAGGCGAGACTGCACCTCTCCATGGAGATGCTCGGCGGCCTCTCGGCGCAGGCGATCGTCGGCCTCGACCAGCTCGGATCGCGATCGCGCTAGGTCTTGTTCCAGGCGCTCGTTGGCGGCCAGCCAGGCCTCGCGGGAACGACGGCGCGCGAGGAAGATCTCGCATGCGAAGAGCGTGGAGAGGTGCGAGAAGGCCAGCAAGAAGGTCAATTGCCAGAAGGTTTGCGGCAGAAGCCGGGCGCCGAGGGCCCAGGGCGCCAAAAACGATCGGAGCCAGCCCCCCGTGAAGGCGGCCGTCGCGAAGACCCCGTAGTAGATCACCCAGCTCACGAGCCGGGGCTGGTGCCAGTCCAGGCCCCAGGCCCGCAGGCGCGAAAGCACCGGCAGGCAGGCGACCAACGGGAGACTCACCAGGCACGAGAGCAACCCCCACCGCAGGGCCATGGCCGGGGTCACCTCCCAGGCCAGGCCCAGGCTCCCGGTCACCAGGTTATAGGCGGGCGCCAAGCCGTAGTGGAGCGCGATCCCGAGCATGCCCCACGCGGGCAGGGCGTGGGGGGCGCGGCGGATGAAGGCGCGCGCGACGTCGGTCTCAGCAGAGAAGCGAGGGCTCATCTCGGGCGTTATACCCGGAGCTTTAGGGGGCTAACCCCCCGAGATCAAAGGGAATCCCCTCTATCCCATGGCCCCATCGATTTCATACAGTCGTGACGGGGGGCCGGGTCCCTGCGTTCCCTTCGCCCGTCCCGTCGCATCTCATCAGGAGGCCCCATGGTATCCAGGCTTTTGGCTTCAACGCTCGTGGGCACGCTCTTGCTCGCAGGCTGCATGACCCTGCCGCTCGGCTCGCTCCTCGGACAGGCGAACGGTACCGTGGCAGACGGCCGCGCCGAGCTGCACCTGCAGCCGCAGATCCAGGCGGGCGGGCTGACGGTCCAGGCGACCGTCTCCCCGTACGTGGTAGCCGACGTGGATCACCTGGTCGTCAAGGTCTTTACGCTCGACGGCAACGACGAGCGCCCCGTGACCAACAAGAACGGCGTCGCGCTCAAGGCCGTCGTCCCGAAAGAAAATCTGAGCGCTCCGATCGCCTTCGGCAACCTCCACGCCGCGACCACCTACCGGATCCGCTCCTACGCCTACAACGCCGCAGCCGAGAGCAGCGCCTCGCTCATCAGCACCGACGACAGCCGCTCTTACCTGGATGTGGCCCTCGCCTACGACGATCGCCCCACCATGGCGAACCTCAAGGTCAAGCTGATCGGGCGGCTCTTCAACGGCCAGGCCACCGCCTCGGGAGTGGTCTTGGAAGAGGGCGAGCTCACCACCGACGGACCCGAGGGCATGGCCACCGCCTCGCCCGATCCCGTCTAGAACACACCATCCGTCTGGTCAAACAGGAGCCGAGAACATGTTTCGCTCGACATCCCACCGCGCAGCCGCCGTCCTGGCGGGCATCCTGCTCTCGGGCTGCTCCCCTGCGGCCCTCGGGCCCGCCCCTGTGGGCGGCGAGGTGAGCCTGCGGGTGTCCCCTCGCTTCCAGGCGGAAGGCTATGCTGCCCAGGCCGTCATCGCCCCCTACACCGTCGACGACGTGGCGCACGTCGTCCTCTCGCTCTACAAGCTCGACGGCAACACCGAGCTCCCGGTCAAGAACAGCCAGGACGTGGCCATCACCCTCGACGTCCCCAGGGCGGAGCTCGGTCACGACGTCGTCTTCACCAAGCTCAAGGCCAACACCACCTACCGCATCAAGGCCCAGGCCTACAAGGCCGCGGGCACCTCGGTCGCGGACCTCATCAGCACCGCCGACAGCGCTTCCTACGTCGACGTCGCCATCGGCGAGAACGACCGCCCCGCCGTCGCCCTGACCGTCAAGCTCAAGGACCAGGTCTTCAGCGGCACCGTCACCCTCCCGGAGATCACCTTGACCAACGGCGGCTACACGGCGAGTGACAGCGTCAGCGTCACCATCGTCCCCTGAGCGCGAGGAGCCTGAAGGATGCAGAAATCTCACGTCGCCCTCGCCCTGGGCATCACCTTGCTCGCCGGCTGCGCGAGCCTCCCGCCCCTCTTCCAGGGGGCCGGCCTTGCCGTCGCCGACGGTCGCGCCGAGCTGCGCGTCCGGGCAGATGTAACCCAGGCCGCCTATGCCCCCCAGGGCCTGGCCCCCTCCTACACCGCCAACGACGTCGACCACGTCGCACTCTCGCTCTACAAGCTCGACGGCAACACCGAGATCCCGGTCACGGGCGCCGGTGGTAGCGCGCTGATCCTTCATATCCCCAAGGCGAACCTGAGTCATCCCATCTCCTTCTCCCGGCTCAAGCCCGGCACCACCTACCGGGTCAAGGCCGAGGCCTACAACGCCACCGGAACGCTCATCAGCGCCACGGGCACCTACGTGGATGTGGTCGTGACCAGCGACGACCGACCCACCATGGCCACCCTCAAGGTCAAGCTGCTAGGCACCCGTCCCTTCGACGGCCAGGCCACCGCCTCGGGCATCATCGTCACCCCCGGCGGCGTCGTCTCCAGCGGGTCCTTCGATGTCGCCTTCCTGGAGGAGCCCGTCACCACCTTCGTGGGCGGATACCACAACGGGAGTTTCGCGGACGGGGCCACCTCGAGCGCGAGGTTCTACAACCCGAGCGGGCTCCTCTTCGATGCATCGGGCAATCTCTTGGTCTCGGATACCGACAACAACGCCATCCGCAAGGTCACCCCCGATGGCGTCGTCACCACCTGGTCCTCGCTGAGCGGCTACCTCGACAAACCCATGGGGATGACCTTCGACAACGCGGGCAACCTCATCATCGCGAACAACCGAAGCACCATCATCAGGGTCTCCTCCGACGGCACCGTCACCCAGATCTCGGATGGCGGCGCCGGTCCTGGGGCGGCGAGCCCGACGGCGACCAGCATCGGCTTCCCCAAGGGAGTCGCCGTCGATGCCGCGGGCAACCTCTACGCCACCGAAACCTTCAACACCATCCGCAAGGTCACCCCCGGCGGCGCCATCAGCACCTTCGCAGGGTATCGGGATGGCATGTACGGCGGCTTCGTCGACGGGGCCACGTCGAGCGCGAAGTTCGAGAACCCTCAAGGCCTCGCCAGCGACGCCTCTGGCAACCTCTACGTGGCGGACTCCGGCAACAGCGCCATCCGCAAGGTCACCCCCACGGGCATCGTCACCACCGTCGCGGGCTCCTACCCCACCAAGGCCTCGGGCTTCGTCGACGGGGCCACTTCGAGCGCGCGCTTCTCGAGCCCTCAGGGCCTCGCCTTCGACAAGGCAGGCAACCTCTTCATCGCGGACACCGGCAACAACGCCATCCGCAAGCTCGACCTCCAGACCGGCTTCGTCACCACCGTCGCGGGCGGCTACTTCGCCGGGAGCCTCACCGACGGATCCACCTCGAGCGCGCGGTTCTCGAGCCCCACCGGGCTCGCCTTCGACAGCGCGGGCTACCTCTACGTGGCAGACAAAAGCAACCACGCCATCCGCAAAATCGTCCCCTAGGCTCGAGGCCTCGACAGGAGTACGCACCCCATGCGCACCTTCCCCTTCCGCTTGCTCCCTCTCTCTCTGGCCCTGAGCCTCGGGCTGTGGGGCTGTGCCTCCCTGCCGCCCGCCGTGGACCGGACCGCTACCGTTCAGCGGGAAAGCGCGAGCCTCACCCTGGTGCCGCACCTCGCGGAAGAGCGCTCGACCCAGGCGAACGTGCCCATCTACACCCTCGCGAGCATCGCCCGCCTCGAGGTGGTCCCCTACGTGGAAACGGATCCGGGCGTCTACCGGCCGCTCTCGCGCATCACCGGGCAACCTACCGACGAGCAGGACGTCGACCTCATGAAGTCCAGCCAGACGTCCCCGATTCGCCTGCAGAGACCGATCCGGCTGACGGGCCTCTCCCCCGGCAAGGCGTACCGGGTCTACGCCCGGGCCTACGACGCCCAGGGCGCGCTCATCTCCGTGGATGCGAGCTCGTACGTGGCGGTCGACCTCGCCACCGACGCCACCACCAAGATTCCCCTGCGCCTGGCCGACAAGTACTTCGCGGCCAGCACCCAGGTCACGCTCTCCAACGGCCAAAGGCCCGCGTACGCCACCGTGGAAACGAGCGTCTGGCGGGCCCAAGGCGGCGGCAGGATCCTGGTGGACGGCACCACCCAGACCCTCCCCAAGCCTCAGCCCTCCACGAAACTCCAGCTGGCGGGCCTCAAGGCCAACACCACCTACTACCTTCATGCCTCCATGCGCGATGCCCAAGGCATCGAGGTGGCCACCGCCTCGTCGACGGCGATCAGCGTTTTTAGCAACGACGCGGTCTCGAACTCCTTCCTTTCCCTCAACGTCCCCCCGACTCCCGTCTTCACGCTCGCGGGCTTGACCAATTCCCCCGGCTTCGTGAACGGCCAAGGAGCCGACGGCGACAACCTCGCGCGGCTCAGCAGCCCCGGCGGGATCGTCCTGGACTACAACACCCTCTACGTGGCGGACACCGGCAACCACGTCATCCGCAGCTTCAACCTCTCCAACCAATCGATCAGCGCCAGCAGCGCACTCAGCACCATCGCGGGCAACGGCCAATCAGGCTTCGCCGACGACGGCTTCAGCGGGCTGAACGCACGCTTCGACAGCCCCGGCGGGATCGCCGTCGACAACAGCGGCACCCTCTACGTGGCCGACACCGGCAACCATCGCATCCGCATGCTCACGAAGAGCGGGGCGGACTGGACGGTCAGCACCATCGCCGGCAACGGCTTCCCCGATTGGGCGGATGGCACGGGGACGTCCGCATGCTTCAACAGCCCCAAGGGGATCGCCGTCGACAACAGCGGCAACCTCTACGTGGCCGACACTGGCAACCATGCCATCCGCAAGCTCACGAAGATCGGAGCGAACTGGCTCGTCAACACCATCGCCGGCAACAGCATGCCAGGCTTCGTCAATGCAACGGGCCCCAGCGCGAAGTTCAACAGCCCCAGCGGCGTCGTCTTCTACAGCGGCAACCTCTACGTCGCGGACACGAACAACCACGCCATTCGCAGGGTCTCGGCCGCGAACGGGGCAGTCGACACCATCGCGGGGGCCGCTCCCGGCATCGCCTTCCCCCCCGCCCAGGAGTTCATCAACGCCATCGGCAACGACGCAAGGTTCAACAGTCCCAGCGGCATTGCCCAAGACGGCAACGGCAACCTCTTCGTGACGGACAGCGGGAACCATGCCATCCGGAAGATCCCGATCAGTAACTTGAACGTCTCGACCCTCACGGGCGCCTTCCTCCAGCCGGGCGCAGGCTTCCAGGACGGCAGCCTCGTGCAGGCCAGGTTCAACAATCCCCTCGGCATCTCCAACTACTACGGGATGAAGCTCTTCGTGGTGGACAGCGGCAACCACGCCATCCGAATGATCACCCCCTGAAATTGCGTCTTCAAGATCCTGTCGGAGAGGCCCTCACGCCCACATCCATCGTTCAATCGCTCATCGTGGCACTGGCATTGAGCCTGGGGCTCAGGCCTACTCCGACGCCCAAGCCACCCAGCTCATCAGAACCTCGAACACCAAGTCCCCGACGGACATCGCCATCCACCAAGCGGAGCGCTCCCCGCCTGGTCACCCATCTCGCCAACGACAAGCGGCCCCACCCTTCTCGGGTGGGGCCGCTGTTGATACAAAACGTCTACGCTTCGGCGCCCGAGGCGGCAGGGGCGCTCGAAGCCCCCTCCTTGCGGCGCAGGACCCAGGCGATGAGCCCGGCGCCCACCAGGACCATCGGCACGCTCAGGAGCTGGCCCATGGACAGGTTGCCGATCACGAAGCCCAGCTGCGGGTCGGGGTTGCGCAAAAACTCGATGCCGAAGCGGATGACGCCGTAGCCGATCAGGAAGGTGCCTAGCAGCACGCCGGGCTTGGGGCGGCGCGTGCTCATGAAGAACAGCAGCAGGAAGAGCACGATGCCTTCCAAGCCGAACTCGTAGAGCTGCGACGGGTGACGTGGCAGGCCATCGCCAGCGGTGGGGAAGACCATGCCCCACGGCAGATCGGTGGGCCGGCCCCACAGCTCCCCGTTGATGAAGTTGCCGAGGCGACCGAGGCCGAGGCCCAAGGGCACCGCGACCATCACGATGTCGGCCATCTCGAGGAACTTGAGCTTGTGCTTGCGGCAGTAGTACCAGCCCGCCACGATGGTGCCGATGAGGCCCCCGTGGAAGGACATGCCCCCGTGCCACACCGCGAGGATCTCGAGCGGGTGCGCCAGGTAGTCCTTGAGGTTGTAGAAGAGGATGTAGCCGAGGCGCCCGCCGAGGATCACGCCCATGATGAGGGTCATGATGAAGTCGGCCACGTCGCCTTCGGGCATAACGATGCCGCGGCGCTTCACCTGGGCCTTGACGATGAAGTAGGTGAGCAAGAAGCCCAGGCCGTACATCACGCCGTACCAGTGGACCCGCAGGGGCCCCAGGGTGTGGCCGGCCACGTCGAGGGGGCCGAGCTGGAGGGCAACCGGGTTGAGCGGTGGAAATTGCAGCATGGCTTCAGTCTACCACGTCGGAAAGGCGCTGTTCGAAGTTGAGCGAGAAGGTTCCCTTGGCGGGCATTTCCAGGCGCCAGTGGGGCATCATGCACGAGCTCTGGTAGACTCGCTCGAAGCCTCCCTCCGACATGGAGATGGTCTCGACGGGGAAGCGCCAGACCGTCGCCGGCCGATCCCAGCTCAGGCGGTAGTCGATGCCGGTGAAGACGTCCTTGATGCCGATGGCCTTGAGATCCGCAAGCTCCCCCTTCGAGCCCAGGCGCGGGTCGGGGATGATGGTGCCGGGGCTGTAGTAGTAGCGGTCCGGAGCGTTCCCCGCCAGGAAGTTGGCGTTGAACTCGACGCCGAACCAGAGGCTCACCGGGCGCTCCAGGCCGTTCTCGAGGGTGTAGGCCACTTTCGCCACGGCCTCGCCCGCCTTGGGAATGACGAAGCGCTTTTTCACGGTGATCGGCCAGAACTCGGAGCCGACCCACACGTGCCCGTCACGCTTGAAGGTGAGGGCCACCTCGTCGGGGCCGTCCTCGCGCGTCAGGACGTAGGCCTGGTTCACGAAATCCCCCTGCTCGCCGTAGCTCATGTCGTAGAACGAGTCGAGGCGCGAATCCGGGTGCAGGAAGTGATCGAGGAAGGAGAGCCGGCGGTACCAATCATGGAAGAGGAAGCGCTCGAGACCCGCCTCCTTGGTGAGCACCACGTCGTAGATGGCGCGCAGGCCGCCCTCGCGCCTGAAGGCCTCGAGGGTGGTGGCGCGGGCGATCTTGCTGTGGTAGGCCTCGGTGCGACGCGCGAGGGTGTCCAGCACGTTGAAGGCGCAGGGCTTGTAGTCGAGCTCGAAGAGCGCGCCCCCCTCCAGGTTGAAGTAGAGGTTCTGCTGCTTGGTCGAGATCAGGACCTCGGGCTTGCCGTCGCAGTCGAAATCTCGCTCCGCCACCTCCAGGAACTCCGCCCCCTGGTGGATCAGGTCGTCCGAGAGGGTCTCAGCCTTGAGCAGGGCCCGGTAGTTGGCCGAGCGCAGGTGCGAAAGGTAGAGGCCTCCGAACACCCCGTGCCAGTAGGGATCGCTGGACTGCCCCTGCCAGAGGGCCTCTTGGGCCTCGGGGGGACGGCCTGCGGCCTCGACCTTCTCGGCGACCAGGAGCATCTTCTTGTGGAGGTTGTTGCTCTCGGGGTAGCGCACCAGGAAGTTGCGCCACATGCCCCCGCGCAGGAAGTTGCCGTGGCGCTCGTTGAGCTGCGCGCGGGCCTCGGCGTAGAGCTTGGCCTCTTCGGGGGGCAGGGCCCACTCCTGCATCTGCACGTAGGTCGCGCTGGGCAGGTAGATCCGGCCGAAGGGACGGCGATCCGCCCGGTAGTCCCGAACGGTGGTGCAGTTGATCCAGTCGGAGTGGTCCTCGAGCAGCCGGAAGAAGCGATCGAGCCAGCCGTTCTCGTAGACCGCCTTGTGGGTGTTGGGCCAGACGCCGAACTTCTCACCGTCGTCGAGGCACAGGGCGATGCGGTTGCCGTCCGGCGAGGCGTTGGCGCGCAGGTACTCGAGGACGCGCTCGGGGGCCTCGAACGGGATGAGCCGCATCAGCTCGGAGTTGATCGGGAAGAGCTCGAGCATGCGGCCCTGCTCCTCGGTCTGGTAGTAGCCGAAGAGCTGAGGGCCTCTCAGGCCCGCCGCCTTGAAGATGGTGTCGTCGAGGGCCGTCCAGGCGCACCCCGCCTCGGCGATCGGCTTGACCAGGTGGGGCTCCCAGACCCGCTCGGCGAGCCACATCCCCTCGGGGGTCGTGCCGAACTGGGCCTCGATCAGCGCGGTCAGGCGCTCGATTTGCTGGATCTTGTCCCGATCAGGGATGACGGCGAGCACCGGCGCATGGAAGCCGCCGGTGATGAGCTCGACTTGCTTGCGATCGCTCAGGACCTTGAGTTTGGCGATGAACTCGGGGTGGTGCTCCAGGAGCCATTCGAGCAAGGCCCCGGAGTAATGCAACGTGACGCGGACGCCGGGATGGCGCGCGAGGACCTCGAGAAACGGCAAGTAGGCGCTGGCGTAGGCCTCCTCGATGACCCAGTCCCAGTTCCCGAAGGGCTGGTGGTTGTGCACCCCCAAGGTGAAGTTGATGGTCGGCTGATCGGAGAGGAGCATGGAGAGTACCTGTGGAGTAGGTCGGCCGGATATGGAGCACCCGATGAAACCAGGCATAGTAGCCGATATCAGCCGCTAAGGCGGCTAAAAAGGAACAGTTTCGTCAGGCGCTCAATGCTACCAAGGACACCATACCATCCGGAAAGGCTGGCAGCCAGAGCTAGCGCGGCGCCATGACGAGGCGCAGGGCCACGTTCCCGACCGCCTCCAAGCTCGAAGGGGCACACTGGGCGGGCAGGTCGTGGATCGTGTGCCAGTGAGGGTAATCGAAGTCGATCACATCGACGAAGGGCACCCCCGCATCGAGGAAAGGCAGGTGATCGTCCTCGATGGCGGGCCCGACGCGATCCGGGAAGCTCGCCCCGTAGCCCAGGGTGCGGGCCGTCTTGACGACCCGGTCACTGAGCGAGCGAGCCCGCGCGTCGGAGTTGGCCTCGCGCAGGACCTCGAGATCCCGGTCCCCCACCATGTCGAGCAAGAGGCCCCAGGCGGGCAGATCGCCCCGGTGGCGCCGGACGTACTCGCGCGAGCCGTAGAACATGGTCTCGGCGGTGTCCCCCCAGTCCTCGCCGTCGAAGAGCACCAGGCGCACCTCGCGCGGCGGCGGGCTCGAACGCAGGGCGCGGGCGAGTTCGAGCACCACCGCCGCCCCCGAGGCCCCGTCGTTGGCGCCCGGGGTCGGCTGCCGCCGGTGCTCGGGGTGCGGATCCTGCTCGGATCGCGGGCGCGAGTCCCAGTGAGCGGCGACCATGGCGGGATCCCCCTTGCCAGGGGCGAAGACCGCAACCACGTTGGTCAAGGACAGGGTGCGCCCCCCGTCCTTGACCGAGAAGCGCTCGAGCTTCACCTGCGGCGCGTAGCGCCGAAGCTCGGCCTCGAAGTAAGCAATCGCCTTGGTATGCGCGTCAGAGCCAGGCACCCTCGGCCCGAGGGCTACCTGGGCCTCCAGGTGGCGAAAGGCCGCCGTCCCCGAGACGCTCGCGGGGGGCGCCGCCTGAGCGACGCTCGCCGCGAGCAGCAGCGAGAGACTGAGCCAGCCCGACGCCATCAGGCGGGCTCGGCTACCCCATGACCAGCAGCGTAACGATCTCACCGGGCGCTACCTCCAGTCGAATCGAACCGGCGCCCAGCTCACGGCCGGGAGCCTCCGTCAGGTCGGAAGTTGCAAGAGCGCGGTGCGGCAGCGCAACGCCGAGATCGGTCTCGACGCGCTCCGCGGTCGGGTTGTAGAGCCTGATCGCCAGGTGCTCGGAGCCCTCGGCGCGCTTGACGGTGCTGACCACCAGGCGCGGATCCCCGATGGAGAGCCACTCATGGAGGGGCTTACCCCCCGAGAGCGAAGCCTGATCGCCGCCGAAGCCCCGAACGAGGAAGGGCGCGCCGAAGGCATGAGCCTCGAGCTGGGGTTCGCTCCAGTCGCCCCGGTAGGGCAAGAGGGCGTAGGCGAAGCGCTGGGGGCCGAGGCACTGGGCCTCGGGGGTCTCGAGCTTGGGGCCCGCGCCGCCGCCCCGGGTGCGCAGGTCGTCGCGAGAGAGCCAACCGACGCAGCGCAGGAGGGTGACGTAGACCGCCCAGGCCCCCTCGGGACCGGGGGCCACCTCGGCCTCGGGCAGGCCGACATTGGCGACCATCAGGGAGTTCTCGCCCTCGACCGCGCTCCAGCCCTGCTGGGGGAAGGTGGTGGGGTCGGCCTCCCGGTGGCGGGCCACCGGCAGCTCGGGCAGGCGAGTGGTCGGCTTGCGCTCGGTGACCGCGAACTGATTCTCGCTCAGCACCCGGACATCGCCTTTCAGGCCCGTGCCGAGGCGAACGCGCAGGCGGTGGTCCTTGACCCGGTTGTCCAATTCCGTCACGACCTCGACGGCTCGCGAGCCCGCGCGCAGGGTGAAGCGGCTCAGCACGATCGTGGCCACGTTGCGCTTGCTGCGGCCCGTCCGGTCCGGGGTGAGGGCCTCGGGCAGCTCCAGCCGATAGACCACCCTCAGGACCGCCTCGACCGGCGTGACCTTCTCGACGATCCAGTGCTCGAGCTGGCTGTGGACCAGGCGATCGCGCTCGGGGGGCGAGTAGTTGTACTCGTCACCCGCATCCGCCCCGTCCTCGAAGGCATGCACGTCCGGGTACACCACCCCGGACTCCAGGTCCTCCAGGTGCAGGGCCCCATCCTTCACGAAGAGGCGCAAGAACTCGTTGGAGATGCTGTAGGGGCCGGAGGCCGTCACGGGCTCCAGCGGCTGCGGGGCGCCGGACGCCGCGTAGAGGGCGGTGACGCCCATGGCCGGGACCTCCTCGAGCCAGGCGCTGAAGGTGAAGCGCTTGACCGGCCGCCAGTCCGGGAAGAGGTCGATGTCCGAGTAGAAAGCCTCGGTGTCCTCGACCTTGTCCAGCACGCAGGGCACGGGGTTGCCGGCCGCATCGACCAGGTGCGCCTCGTCGGGCGCCCCCTCGCGGGGCCACTCGATCGCAACCTGACACAGGCCGCTGCGCGGCTGGCTCAAGGGGTTGTAGACCAGCGCACCCGGGCGATCGCCCTTGGGCGCCATCGCGAGCATGGCCCGGTCCAGCAAGACCTGCCCCAGCTCGCGGGCCTCGGAGAAGCGCGACATCATCTCCTGGTGGACCGCGTCGATCGAGCAGCCGCAGATGGAGTCGTGGGGCTGGTTCAAGAGGATGTTGCGCCAGCCTTCCTGGAGGTAGCCCTCGGGCACTTCGACGCCGAGCTTGGTCACCAGGGCGCTCAGGGGATCCACGTAGCGCTCGAAGAGGGTCTGCACCTCGGCGTTGGCCTGCTTGAGGTACATACGCGCCGACAGGACGTCGGGCAAGAGGTAGGCGAGGCCCACCCCGAAGGAGCGCAGCTCGCCCTTGACCACCGGCGCGCCGTCGGGCGCGGCGAAGAAGGCATCCTCCAGGCGGCCGAGGCGGATCGTTCCCTCACCCCAGCGCTGCTGGATCGCCTGGACGATCGAAGGCAGCTCGGGGTTGGGGGCCAGGTGGTCGCAGCCCGAGAGCAAGAGCATCCGGTCGTGCTTGTGCAGTTCGAGGAACTCGTCGAAGCGCGCCATGCGCACCTCGAGGGGCAAATCGCCCCACAACAGGACGTTGCAGTAGCCGCTCGGCAACAGGGTCGTCGCGATCCGCTCGCCGCTGGGCGCCTCCCACCAGAACTGCTCGTCGTCGAGGCGCACCCCGCGCCAGATGACCGCCCGGTCCATGCCGAAGCCGCGCAGGATGGCGGGAATCTGGGAAACGTGCCCGAACATATCGGGCAAGTAGCCGACCGAGCGCGTCTCGCCGAACTGACGCATCAGGCGCCGGCCGAACTGCAGGTTGCGGATCAGGCTCTCGCCGCTGACGAGGAACTCGTCGGGCAGGATGTACCAGGGGCCGATGGCGAGCTTGCCCGCAGCGACCAGCGCAGCGAGCCGCTCGCGGTTCTCGGGCTTGATGGCCAGGTAGTCCTCCAGCATCACCGTCTGGCCGTCCAAGAGGAAGTGCGGCAGGGTCCCTTGCTCGAGCAGGTCCAGGACCCGATCGACCACCTCCACCAGGCGCAGGCGGTAGGACTGGAAGGTGCGGTACCACTCGCGATCCCAGTGGGTGTGAGGAACGACGACGACTTCTTTGGTCTGCAAGCGGCAAACTCCTAATGTCTTTCCTTCGGGTCAGCGAGAGATGAGCTCTCGATCATCTTGCCTGCGCTGCCCCCATCTCTCGCAGCCCTACGGAAAAGCCGCAGGCGCTGATGGTTGATGGCCGAGCCGATTCCAGACAGGGTAGCCGAGTTTCGATGGATTGAAAAGGCGCCCCCAGCGCCGTGAAATCTTCGTTTCGATCACGTTAAACGGCCGGATCCGGGGAAGAGATCCAGAACGCCCGGGAACCGAAAGCGCCCTTCCCGGGTCTTAAGCTCTAACCGCGATCGCGCCCCTCGACCACAGGAGCACGCCATGAGCAACCTCGTCGGCCCCGGGAACTCCCCGCATCGCCCCCAGTGGGCGCACTCGGCTCCCCGCCCCCACGAGCGCTCCAAGCGCCCCGATCCCCAAGGTTCCAGGCCCCAGCGACACCCGGACGGGCTTTCGCTGAGTGCCACGGCCAGCGCCCTCTCGTCGGGCGAGGCCACCCAGGCGCTCGCCTTGCTCAAGCGCCTGACGGAGCGCCCCGGCGGGATCCTCAAGGACGCCGACGGCCACACGCTCACGCCCGATCAAGCCCTCGAGCACCTCGCCAACGGCCAGGAAGTGGTCGCGCGGGTCTCGCCCGAAGGGGGCAAGACCCGCAGCGCCAGCGCCCTGCTTTTTGCGATCGAGGACATTCGCCCGATGGCCATGCGCCTCGCGCAGGCCTGATTCGCGCTACCGCGTCTTGGCCAGGACCTTGTCGCGGTAGAGGGTCTCGATCTCCTCGCGATACTTGTCCGCCACCACTCGGCGCTTCAGCTTGAAGGTCGGGGTCAGCTCGCCGCCCTCGAAGGTGAAGGCGTGGGCGAGCGCCTGAAAGCGCTGGATCCGCTCGCGAGCGGACAGGGCAGCGTTCACCGCCTCGACGACTTCGTGCAGCGCCTCGCGCACGGGTGAGAGCGACACGAGCTCCACGTCGTTCTTCCAGTCATGGCCGGCCTCGGCCGCGATACGCGCCGCCTCGCCCAGCTCCGGCACCAGGAGGACGGTCATGTGCCGGCGGCCTTCGCCGAGCAGCATGGCCTGAGCGACGAGGGGATGGGCGAGGAGGCGGCGCTCGATGGGCTGCGGCGCCACCTTGAGGCCGTCAGCGAGTGCCAGCAGCTCCTGCTTGCGATCGACCAGGGTCAGATAGCCCTCGTCGTCCAGCTCTCCGAGATCCCCGGTGCGCAGCCAGCCCTCGGCGTCGAGGACCTCGCGGGTGGCCGTCTCGTCGTTCCAGTAGCCCTTCATGACGTTGGGGCCCCGCACGATGATCTCGCCGTCCGCCGACAGGCGGATGGTCACCCCGGGAAGGGCGCGGCCGACCGTCCCCAGCTTGATGGCCTCGGGCGGGTTGAGGGTCAGGACCGGCGCGCACTCGGTCAGGCCGTAGCCCTCCGCCACCGGCACGCCCACGGCCTGGAAGAAGCAGCCCAGCTCGTGCGAGAGGGGGGCCCCGCCCGAGACGATGAAGCGCAGGCGGCCGCCGAGGGCCTCGCGCACCTGCCTGAAGACCAGCCGGTCGGCGGCGTGGTACAGGGCGTTGGTCGGGAAGGTCACCCGGCCGTCCTCTTGCATGACCTTGTGGAAGAACTCGCCGATCTCGAGGGCGGCCCAGAACAGCTCGCGCTTGAGGGGAGCCTCGGCCTCGAGCTGGGCGATGGTGCGACGGTAGAAGGTCTCGAGGATGCGCGGCACCGCGCAGAAGAAGGTCGGCCGAACCTCCGCGAGGTTCTGGGCGAGGGTCTCCAGGCGCTCGGCATAGGCGACCGAGGCCCCGACCGCCAGCGAGGCGTAGCAGGCGCTACGCTCCAGGACGTGCGACAGCGGCAAGAAGGAGAGGGCCACGTCATCGGGGGTCAGGCCCAGGGCCGAGACCGAGGCGTGGGCGTTGGAGGTGAGGTTGCCGTGGGTGAGCATGGCCCCCCGGGGCGCGCCGGTGGTGCCCGAGGTGTAGACGATCGAGGCCAGGTCGTCCGGACGCAGCATCTCGCGGCGGCTGCGGAGCTCGCCGGCGTGGCGCGACAGCAGGGCCTCGCCCCGGACCAGGGCCTCGTGGTAGGTCACCAGGCCGTCGACCGGCTCGAGGGGCTCGTCGAAGACCAGCGTCAAGCGCAGGGAAGGGACCTTGGAAGCGATCTGCCGCAGCTTGGCGAGCTGGGCGGGGGTGGAGGCGATGACCGCGCAGGCGCCGCAATCGTTGAGCGCCCGGGCGATCGCCTCGGCGTCGAGGGTGGGGTAGAGGGGCACGTCCACGGCCCCGATCCCGAGGACCGCCTGATCGGCGATGGCCCACTCGGGGCGGTTTTCGCTCAACAGGGCCACGCGCTCGCCGACCCCGACGCCGCTCTCGAGCAGGTAGGCGCCGAGCGCATCCACCTTGCGGGCCACCTCGCTGTAGGAGGTGGGCCGGTAGCGTCCCCCTTCCTTGGCCAAGAGCGCGGGGCGCTCGGCAAAGCGGGTGATCGTCGCCTGGAACATCGCGGGAACGGTGGTGACCATGTGTCTTGCTACCCCCTCTGAAAAAGACGCACGAAGCCGAATCGGTCCTCAAGAACCGTCGCCCGACATTGTAAAAGAAGTTTACAATTCGTGCAAATCCTTCATAAAGCAAAAACACCCGCACGGCGTGCGGGTGTCGCGATCGAGGCGAAGGGGGCGAAAACCCTTACTTGAAGAGGCCTCCGATGAGGTTGACCAGGCCGGCCACTCCCTGGATCCCCTGGTTGACCTGAGCGGCCCACTCGGGCTGGGGCTGGCTCTGGGCCTGGGTGGGCACGTAGGTCGGGGTCGCGTAGGCCGGTTGCTGAGGAACCTGCTGGGGGGCCTTCGGCTGGTCGACCTGGCCCTTGATCAAACCCACCAGGCCGAGCACCAGGGGCAAAGCCTGGTCGATCGCGGGGGCCTTCTTCTGGACGAACTCGTCGTAGCCCTTGTCCTTGACCAGGCCGCGCAGCGACTCGAGGGTCGCCGAGATGGGGCCCGGCGCTCCGCCCGCTACCGGCCGGTTGGCTGCAGGCTGGTAGGTCGAGGCGTAGGGGTTCACCGTCTGGGCCTGCTGCGCCGACGGCTGCTGCGGGGGGGTCAGCTGCCCGAGAGGCGCCGCCGTGGCCGCCTTGTAGCGGGCAAAGGCACTCGTGAAGTTGGCGACGGCGTTCGGCATGGGAACCTCCTACGGGAAGCGTTGAATCGTGCTCAAGGAGGTTATGGCGTCCGCGGACCCGGATTCGGTAAAGTCGAAAAAAAGCAAAGGGTAAGCTTTGGTAAAACTACCCCTTGACCGCCCCCGAGGTCTGGCCCTCGACGAAGAAGCGCTGCAGGAAGAGGAAGACCGCGAGGATCGGCGCGATCGCAAGCACCGCCCCCGCCGCGATCAGGCGCCAGTTGGCGGAGAAGGTGCCCGCCAGGTAGGCGATGCCCACCGGCAGGGTGTAGCGATCGGGGTTCTTGAGGACCAACAGGGGCCACAGGAAATCGCCCCAGGCCGCCACGAAGTCGAAGATCGCGAGCGTCGCGAGCGACGGGGTCACCAGCGGCAGCAGCACCCGCCAGAAGATCTGCCAGTGGCTCGCCCCGTCGATGATCGCGGCCTCGTCGAGCTCGCGAGGGATGGCGAGGAAGGCGTTGCGCATCAGGAAGATGCCGAAGGCGTTGACCGCGGTGGGCAGGATGACGCCCGCGTAGCTGTCCATGAGGCCCATCCGGTTGATGAGCAGGAACAGCGGGATCATGAGAACGGGCAGGGGCACCATCATGGTGGCGAGCAGGCCCGCCTCGATCCCGCGGGCGCCCTTGAAGCGCATCCGCGCGAGGGGATAGGCCGCAAGGCTCGCGAGCGCCACGTTGAGCACCACCGAGACCACGCTGACCCCCACGCTGTTGCCGAAGTAGCGGGCGAACGGCACCGCGTCGAGCACCAGGCGGAAGTTGTCGAGGGTCGGCGCGCTCGGCCACAGGCTGGGCGGGTAGGCGAAGATGTTTTCGCCGGGGCCCTTGAGGGCGGTCACGAGCAGCCAAGCGAAAGGGCCGACCGTCAACAGGGTCAGCGCCAGGAGGACGAGGCCCAAAAGCCAGGCACGGAGCTTCTTCATAGGAGCATTCTAGACTTGGATCCAGCGATCGGCAAATAGGTAGATCGTAAGCATCCGAGGGTATAAGGGCCGTAGGCAACCGAGCGCGCGGACCTCGGTCCGGTCCTCGCGCAATCCATTGATTGAAGGAGCAGGAGACCATGGCAAAGCTGTCGGTCGAGGCCATCGAAGCCAACTACGGAATCACCTCTCGCGAGATCCGCAACGCCATCTCGGACGGCCACCTCGAGGCCGAGCGCAATCACGGCTCCTGGCTCGTCAGCGAGAAGAGCCTCGAAGCGGCCATCAACCAGGGGCTCCTCAAGAACCGCAAGCAGGCCGTATAAGCGCCGCTCCAAGCCACCATCGCGCCCCGGCTTAGGCCGGGGCGCTCGTCGTTGGCGCGTCCTGACAAGAAAAGGGATTCCAGTATAATAGGGGGCGGTCCCAGTTGCCCCGCGCGCGAGCCTTCGTTCACCGACCGACCTTGCGCGATCGCCAAAGGAGCCCCCGTTGTCGCATCCCCAGACGCCATCTCCGGCCGTGCGCACGCTCGATCGGATCTTCGAGGGGGCCGCATGGCTCATCCTCGGCCTCACCCCGATCCTCATCAACGTCTATAACGTGGACGCCTACCGCACGGTCCAGGCCACCTTCGCCTCGATCCTCGTGGCCCTCGCGGTCTGCCTGTGGGCGATCGCCCGGTGCCTCAGCCGGACCTGGTCCGAGGTGGGCAAGGTGCCCCTGCTCTACCCCATCGGCTTTTTGGTCCTCTGGACCCTCTTGACCGTGCCGCGCTCGCCGGCTCCTCCCCTGGGCCTTGCGAGCTGGTGGAACATGGTCGCGTACCTGGGCTTCTGGATCGCCCTCAGCGACGTCACGGCCCGCACCCCCAAGCTGCGCTGGCGCCTCTTGATCCCGGTCCTGTTCGGCTTCATCGCCAACAGCGTGGTCGGCCTGATGCAGTACCAGCACGTGGACTTCATGGCCATGAGCCGGAGCCTGCCCCAGGTGCCGTGGCTCCTCAACTACTTCGCGGGCCTGGACGCGCCCGCCAAGCTGGGCTCGGCCGCGGGTATGCTCGGCAACCAGAACGTGCTCGGCGGTTACCTGGTCGGCGCCATCCCCTTGCTCTTGCTCGCCGGCTCGGCCCTCTTGGCCAAGCGCGAGCAGCCCAAGCTCGCGATCGCGCTGGTCGCCTCGGGCCTCGTCGGTAGCGCGAGCCTGGTGGCAACCCAGACCCGCGGCGCCTGGGTCGGTCTCTTCCTGGGCCTCGCCTGGGCCGCGATCGCCCTGGTGGCCAACTACGGCACGGCCCTGCGCCGCCTGAGCGCCAAGACCTGGATCGCCGTGGCCCTGGGCCTCGCGGTGGTCGGCGGCGGGCTCGCCATCAAGGGCGAGGCCATCGGCCTGAACCGCGCGATCGCCAAGCTCCAGACCGCCGGCACCGACAACACCTCGCAGCAGCGCATCAACGCCTGGCACGTGGCCAAGACCATGGCCGATGAGCGGCCGGTGGTGGGCCACGGCCTCGGAACCTACAAGATCCTCTACTTCAAGTACCTGGTGAAGACCTTCAACGGCCAGGCCATCCCCCCCTCCATGCACCACCGCTACGTCCAGGCGCACAACGACTTCATCCAGCTGGCGGGCGAGACCGGCTACCTGGGCCTGGTGCTGGGCCTCATCGTCCTCCTCGGCTTCGCCGGCGGCGGCACCTGGTGGATGCTCAAGCAGCCCGCGATCGCGCTGAGCGAGCGCATGCTGGTGCTCGGCGGCATCACCGGGGTGGTCGCCATGGCGGGCTCGGCCATCTTCGGCTTCCCCTTCCACATCGCCTCGTCGTCCGCGCTCGCCGTGGGCGTGGCGGGCCTGGCGGGCGGCGTCTGGACCCAGCAGCGGCGCGCTTCGAGCCCCGAGGCTCAAACGCCCGACTACAGCCCCGCGCAGCTCGCCGTCTACACCTACGCCCTGCCGGTCGCCGTCGCCTTCGTCACCTTCGCCGTCTGCTGGAGCGTCTGGAACCCCTACCAGGCAGACAAGCTCACCAAGCAGGGCCAGGAGCTCTACAAGGCGGGCCGCGTTCCCGAGGCCCAGGTGGCCCTCGACCAGGCCATCCGCCTGGACCCCGAGCGCGGCGACGCGCGCCTGCTGATGGGGCTGATCTATGCGGTCTACGGCCGCTTCGACGAGAGCGAGAAGGAGCTGCTCGCCGCCCAGCGCAGCTACGACGACGTGACCCTGCACTACTACCTGGGCCGGGTCTACGAGAGCGTGAACCGCCTCGACGACGCCCGCGCCGAGTACCAGAACGCCCTCCACTACTTCCCGGCGGGGCTGGACATCTCGAAGGCCGTCAGCGAGCGCCTCGCGATCCTGGACCAGGCCACCAAGGGCACCCCCGTCCAGGCCGGCAGCAAGTAAGCGAGCGAAAGCACGATCACGCTCCGGGCGTGACGGGCCTCAGCGCGCCGAACGACCGGATCCCGGATACTGGGACCCATCGGAAGAACCCTTCACCCGCCCCCGCCGGCCGCACACCGGCGGGGGTCTTCTTTTCAATCTTGGAGGGCTTCGAGCACCAGCGCGTGACAGCGGTTGTCGACGAGCATCAAGGGATGCAGAAGGACCGGCACCGTGAGGTTACGCGCCCCCGCAAGCTCCGAGCTGTTGGAAGGCACGATCATGAGATCGAGCGGCGTCCAGATGCTCGTCACCCGTACCTGCTCAGCCGTTTTCGACCAGTCGCGGTTGAGATCCGCCAAGAAGACGCTGCCCGGGCGCAGCTCGGTCGCACCCCGGTTCCAGCGGGCGTAGCCCGTGTAGGTACCCGCGTGCGGACTCGAGACGGTGACGAAGCGCCGGACCTGATGGGTGCCCCCGAGCCGCTGGAGGTAGTAGCGACTGACGATGCCGCCCAGGCTGAAGGCGACCAGATCCACCCGCGAGGCCCCCGTCGTCTGGCGCATGCGCGAGACCTTGTCGCGCACTTGCTCGGCGAGCACCGCCAGGCTCTCGTCGCCGTTGTTCGGGCGCATGTCGATCGTCTCGACGTGCCAGCCCGCCGCCTTGAGCTTGGGGGCGAGGGCGTCGAAGACGCGGCCCGTGTCATCGATGCCGTGCACCAGGAGCACCGGGTTGTGGGGCGGGGGGAGGTCTGGGACCATGGCGTCCTCCTTCGTCGCCCCATCCTACCACTCGCCTCAGGCCCGGCCTCGATCGAGGGTGCGGTACTGGATGGCCTCGGCCACGTGCGGCGAGAGGACCCCGTCGCTTGCAGCCAGGTCCGCGATGGTGCGCGCCACCTTGAGGATCCGGTCGAAGGAGCGCGCAGAGAGGCCCAGGCGCGCGATCGCCTGCTTCAACAGCTCGCCCCCCGCTGCATCCAGCGCGCAGAACTGCCTCACCTGGCGCGAGGTCATCTGGGCGTTGCAGTGCACCCCCGCAAGCCCCTCGAAGCGCCGGCGCTGACGGTCGCGGGCCGCCAGTACCCGCGAACGGATGGAGGCCGACGACTCGCTCAGGCTCCCGTCCATCAAGTCCCCCTGCGAGAGGCGAGGCACCTGGATCTGAAGGTCGATGCGATCGAGCAAGGGGCCCGACAGGCGGGTCCAGTACCGCTCGGCCTGATGAGCCGAGCAGGTACAGGGGTGGGCAGGATCCCCCCGATAGCCGCAAGGACAGGGGTTCAGCGCGGCCGCCAGGGTGAAGCGCGCCGGGTAACTAAGCGTCATCTGCGCCCTCGCGATCGTTACCACCCCATCCTCGAGCGGCTGGCGCATCACTTCAAGAACATCTCTCCTGAACTCGGGCAATTCGTCCAAAAAAAGAACGCCATGGTGTGCCAGGCTGATCTCACCGGGACGAGGGACCGAGCTACCGCCCACCAGGCCCGCCGGAGAGATGGAGTGGTGGGGTGAGCGAAAGGGCCGCGCGGTGATGAGCGGGATGGTGGGCGGCAACAGGCCCGCAACGCTGTATAGCTTGCTCACCTCCAAGCTCTCCGCCAGATCGAGCGGGGGCAAGATGCTCGGCAAGCGCTTCGCGAGCATGGTCTTGCCCGAGCCCGGCGGCCCGACGAGCATGACGTTGTGACCGCCCGCCGCCGCAACCTCCAGCGCCCGCTTCGCGAACACCTGCCCCTTTACCTCCTCGAAATCGGGTAGCTCAGCGTCACTCTGGGAGAAGAGCGCGTCGCGGTCCAGCTGGGTCGGTTCCAGGGGAGTCGCGCCGTTGAGCCAGCCAGCGACCTGCGAGATCGAGGCGGCGCCGTACACCGCGATCCCCTCGACCAGCGCCGCCTCACCGGCGTTGGCCGCAGGGACGACGAGCGCCCGGTAACCCGCGCGCGCCGCCGCCAGCGCGATGGGAAGGATGCCGCTGACCGGTCGCAGCAAGCCATCCAGGGAGAGTTCGCCCACCAGCAGCAGGCCTTCGAGACGTTCGGCCGGCACCTGGTCGGAGGCGGCGAGGATGGCCACGGCGATGGGCAAGTCGAAACTGGGGCCCGCCTTCTTGACATCAGCGGGGGCCAGGTTTGCCGTCAAGCGCAGTCCTGGAAAGGCGAAGCCCGAGTTGCGGATCGCGCTCTTGACCCGCTCGCGGCTCTCCTGGACCCCGGTGTCCCCGAGCCCCACTACCGAGAAGCCGGGCAAGCCAGTGGCGATGTCCACCTCGACCTCCACCACGTAGGCGTCCACCCCGAGCACCGCCCCGCTGTGAACCTTCGCTAGCATCTCGCTTCCTCGCCTACATGATGTGCAAACAAGTTAACATTTTATCATCAATAAACTTAAATTTAGTCAACTTCTCCTTCAGGCGCGTTAATCTTTCTCTTGCTCGGGTGATAGAATAAAAAGGCTTGCTTCATTGCTCGCATTCAGGGTGGTTTCTGGCTTTGCGCCAAAAGGGGGCCCCGTGACCACGTCCGAGCTCGCGAACGTATCGACGGATCCGCTGACGGCTCCGTGCGCACTGGCCTGGATCGTCTCGCACGACCCACGCCCGCTCGTTCCCGCCGTGGCCTCAGAAGCACCGCTCGCGCGCGCAGCCTCGCGCTTCGACGCGCAGGTGCTCGAACAGTCGGGCACCGTGACGCTGCTCGCCTTCTTGCCCGCGCCCGAGCCCGCCTTGCAACGGGCGATCAAGCTCGCCGAAGCCCTCATGGCAAGTCCCGTGGGCGGCCCCTACAGCGCCGCGCTCCACGTCCAGCCGTATCTGACCGGCAACAGCACGCGCGATCGCGCCCTGCTCTCGGCGCTCGTCGAGCAGGCCTTCCCCGGCGAGATCGTCGCGACCGAAGCCTTCCAGCGTCTCGCCCACCCCTACCGATGGTTCGAACCCATCCCTGAAGCCGGCGGCTTTCGGCTTTGCGCGACGGGCAGCCCGCAGGCGCCGCTCGTCGGGCGCACCAACGAGCTCGCTCAGCTACGCGCCTGCTGGCAAACGGCACGCAAGGGCAGCCCCCTGCTGGTGAGCCTCCAGGGCGAGGCCGGGATCGGCAAGAGCCGCCTGCTCCGAGAGTTCCTCGCCATGGCCGGCGAGGCGGATGCGATCGCCGCCGCTCACTGCCAGCCGGACGGCAGCGCCCGCCCCTACGGATTGCTCGCGTCGCTCGCGGGGGGCTGGCTCGCCTCCGACCCGACCCTCTTCGACCAGCTGGGCGAGGCCGGGCAAGACCTGGCGTACCTACTGGGCCTGCGCGAGACGGGCTCCACCCTCCAGCCCAAGCACCTCCAGTTCCGGGCCTTCACGACCCTCAACCACTGGCTCCTCGCGCAGGCGCGAACCAAGCCGCTCGTGCTGGCCCTCGAAGACCTGCACTGGAGCGACGAGGCTTCCCTGCAGTGGCTGGACAGCCTCATCGCCGAGATCGCCTTCGGCGGCAAGCGCGCGCCGCTCCTGATCCTCGGCACCGAGCGCACCGGCGACATCCACCAGCGCTACGGGGGCATGGGCATCGGGGAGGTCGCGATCTCCTTGCGGCCACTCGGCTCCGAAGAGGCCCTCTCGCTGATGACCGCCCTCTGCCCCGAGACCGATGCCGAGGCCCGCGCGACCCTGTGCCGGCGTGGCGGGGGCAATCCCCTCTACCTGCATGCCTTCGCCGAGGCGAGCGCGCACGGCGCCGTCGCCCCTCGGGATCTGCCCGATCCGCTGCGCTGGCACCTCGCGCAGCGTCTTGCCCCCCTGAGCGCCATCGAGCGGCGGGTGCTCGAGACCCTGGCGACCCTCGGGCCCGTGGTCGAGCACGACCAGCTGGCCCAGGCCCTGCCGCCCCTCGAGCTCAAGTACGGCCTCGGCGGCCTCAAGCAGGCCCGGATCCTCGAGGTCCCGCCGCAATCCCCCAGCTCGGTCGGCTTCTGCCACCACCTGCTGTACGAGGCCGCCTACGACGTCATCCCCCCCGAGCGGCGCCGAGCCCTGCACGCCCAGCATGCCGAGCGTCTCGAGCGCGGGGGCGCCCCCCTCACCGAGATCGCCTCGCACCTGCTGCGCAGCGACCAACCGGCCTTGGCCCGGCCCCTGCTGCGCCGCGCCGCCGAGCAGGCCCGCAAGCGCCACGCGCTCGCCGAAGCCCGCCAGCTGCTCAAACAGGCCCTCTTGCTCTCGAACGACGAGGCCGACGCCCACCCCCTGCGCCTCTCGCTCGCCGAGGTCCTGGTCGCGAGCGGCGAGCTGCAAGAAGCATGCGATCACCTGCGCGCCCTCCAGGGCCTGCTCGTGGGCGAGGCGCGGCTCCAGCACGCCCTGCTTGCGAGTACCGCCTTCGCCAACCAAGGCGAGTACGGCCTCGCGGCCTCCTACCTGCATGAGGGGCAGGCCGCGCTCTCGCCGGTCGATCGGCGAAGCCACGCCAGCCTCGTGCTGGCCGAGGCCCAGCTCGCCCTGCGCCAGGGCGCTTTCGGGCAATGCCGCGCGCTCGCGCAGGCCGCCCTCGACCACCTGCCGGAGCCTGCGAGCCTCGATCGCGCCCTCGCCTACAGCCTGTGGGGCATCGCCACCTATCGCCTCGAAGGACCGGCCGCCGCCCTGATCCTCTACCAGGAGTCGCTCGCCATGCGCGAACGCCTCGGGGCCGAGGCCGCCGTCGCCGGCAGCCTGAGCAACCTGGGGAGCGCCTACTACGAGCTGGGGCGCTGGGACGAGGCGCTCGCGGCCTTCGAGGGAGCGATCGGCACCTTCGAGCGCCTCGGCGAGCGCCTGCACGAGACCATCGCCCTCAACAACTCCGCCCACGTGCTGCTCAACCGGGGCGAGCTCGACGAGGCCGAGCGCCGCTACCGCCGCGCGCTCGCCCTCAAGCAGCAGATGAACGAACAGCCGGGCATCGCCGCCGCCCTGTGCAACCTGGGCAACACCCTCTCGCGCCGGGGTGACCACTCCGGGGCTCGCGCCTGCCTCGACGAGGCGATTTCGCGCCTTGAGCGGGTCGGCGAAGGCGAGATCCTCGCCGAGGTCTACCAGATCGCGGGAATGGCCGCGATCGCTGCCGGCGACGATCGGCGCGCACGGCAGCTCCTCACCCGGGTCCGCGACCTGAGCCACCGGCTTTCGCGCGAGGCCCCGCTCGCCGTCGCCCTGAGGGGCTACGCCATCCTCGCCCAGCGCGCGGGCCACCACGACGAAGCCCTCGCCCTCGCCTGGGAGTCGGTCGAGCTCAACGACCGACTCGGCAACCCACTGGAGCTCGGACGCAGCCTGATGGCCTGGGGCGAGACCCTCACGGCCAAGGGCGAGCGCGCACAGGCGCACGACGCCTTCATTCGCGCCCGCGCCCTGCTCGCATCGCTCGGCGCCCGACCGGACCTGTGTGCCCTGGAGGCGCTGCTGGGTTGATCCGGCAGGTCGTGAGTGATATATTTATCGCAAATTAGTTGACATTCTTCTGGGCCTAAATCATTCGTCATTAAAACTTGAAACAGGAGCCCTCCTATTCGCCAGCGTCTACGCGTCCAACTTGAGCGCCTGTCGCCCTTCGCGCTGTGGGGCGGCGTTGCGCTGGGCGCCTGGCTGCTGGGCTGGAGCGACCAGCGTCACCCGGCGCTGGTCACGACCGCCGCGGGGTTGTTGGGACTCGGACTCGTCGGCTGGGGGACGGGAAGTCCTGGCGATCAGCAGCCGTCGCCCACGGTGGACCCGGATGCCAGCGAGCTGAACGAGCTGTTCGAAGCCCTTGCGAACGAGCTTTCCGCGAGCGGGGCGCTCTACGCCTACTTCGACGAAGAGCAGGCCCTCAAGGCCGTCATCACGCCGCCGGATTCGAGCGACTTCGCGCCGGTGCTGCGCGTCGCGACGGCCCCGCTCACCCGCGTGCTCCTCGACGGCAAGCCTCAGGCCTTCACCCTGTACCAGGACGCCGAAGCCCTCGACCAGCAGACCCTGAAGGGCCGCTCGACACTCGCCTATCCTCTCTTCTTGCGCGGGCTCCCGGTTGGCCTCGCGCTCTTCGTTTCTGAGCAGGTCGAGCTCGGTGAGCGCGACTTCGAGCGTCTTGCCGCCAAGGCTCCTGCCCTGAGCCGCAACCTCGAGAACGTCATCCTCTCGGCGCGCCTGGCGGCAAGCCGCCGCGAGAACGAGGCCCTGCTCGCCATCTCTCGCCTCGCCCAGTCCCCCGCTGGCGGCACGGGCCTCTTCGTGGACGCCGTCACCCACCTGCGCCACCTCACCGGCGCCCAGCACGCGGCGATCGCCCTGCGGGGGGATGGCGGCTTCGCCCTCGAAGCGCTCGCCACCGAGGGCGACCCCGACCTGCGCAAAGCTTTCGAGCAGGGGGCCTGGGATCCGCGCGAATGGCCCCACCTGCTCTCGGCGATCGCCCTTCCCTCTCGCGCGACCCTGCTCACGGTGGGCGAGCTGCCTCTCACGCCGGCCGAAGCAGGCTGGCTCGAAGCCCTCGCCCCGGTGTCCCACGTGCTCGGGGTCGCCTTCGGGGACGAGGCCGCCCCCGAGGGGGTCCTGATGCTCTTTTGGCCGAACGATGAGCCCCTGCGCTTCTACGAGACCCGGCTCGCCCTCGCGCTCGCGGATCAGCTGGCCCTGATCGCCGCCAACCATCGCCTGGCAGAAGCGCAGCGAGCCCAGCTCGCCGCTGCGGACGCGGCCCAGGTGCGACCCAGGGGCCTTGCCGTCAAAACCTCGGCCTCCGCGCCGCTCGGCGAGGCACTCGAAGCCCTCCTGCGCCAAGAGGCCCCCAGGTTCCGGGCGGCCGGCCTCACCCTGCGCGCGGAGTCCCACGCCAAGGACCACGTCGCGCTGGATGCAACCCACCTCTCGGAAGTGCTCGCCACCTTGCTCGACAACGCCCGGCGCTTCTCGCGCCCCGGCGGGCGGGTTCGGCTCTGGCTCGCGCAGGACGAAGGCTGGGCCACGATCTACGTGGCGGACAACGGCTGCGGCATCTCTCAGGCATACCAGGCGCGCATCGGCGAAGAAGGCTTCCAGGCGGACCCCGGCAGGGGCGGCTCGGGTGCGAGCCTCGCTGCCGCCAAACGCCTGGTGGCAGCTGCCGGCGGCACCCTGGCCTTCACCTCGCGCGAAGGGGTGGGCAGCACGTTCTACGTGACGCTCCCGATCGTTCAGCCAGATTGAGCTCGAATTTGCTCCCGGCAGGCGGTTCGGCTAAAGTAAAGGCGAACGAGCGAGCCTTCAGAGGTCCGATGAACGATATGCCCCGCTCTCGAATCCAAGCGCTCCTGCTCGCCGGTGCGGTGGCGATGGCGGGTTGCGAGCTCAAGCAAGGCACGAACGGCCTGAAGCTTCCCGGCGCCCCCGACGGCGTCTCTCAGACGATCCCGCTCATCGAGGGCGAGGTGGTCGATGCGAGCGGCCGCCCGGTCGCCGGAGCCGCTGTGCGCGCCTACGCCTCCCGTTACCGCGTCGAAGGGATCGTCAACGAAGACGCCCCGCCCGTAGCCGTGACGACCGACACGCAAGGCCACTTCGTTATCAAGAACTCGCCCCTCGGCAGCGTCGCGGTCGAGGCCGCTTCCCAGGCGGGCCTCAAGGCCCTCAAGGTGGGCGTGAGCGTCGCCAAGGGGGCGCCGGGGGCGAAGGTGTTGCTCGGTACCCTGACCGTGAAGCCCACCGGCCGGATCCGGGGCACAGTCTCGGCCACGAGCACCGGCAGCTTGCTCGGCACCGACGTGTTCATCCCCGGCACCGACCGGGTGGCCAAGACCGATACCAACGGCTCCTACGCCCTCGAAGACGTGCCCGAAGGCCGCTACGCGCTTGCAGCCATGCGCCCCTCGTACGCCCCCGCCGTGGTCGAGGGAGTCGTGGTGCGCCCCAACGAGACGACCCGCGCCGACCTGCAGCTCGCGCTCGATGCGCCCAAGCTCGTCTCGCTCAGCGCCACCAACGGCGCGTCGGGGGCCGAGATCACGCTCAACGGCGAGAACTTCGGCGTCAGCAAGCACAAGGTCCTGCAGGTCTATTTCGGCAACACCCTGGCCGTCAAGCTCGATCCCCTGAGCGACACGACGATCAAGGTGACCGTCCCCGACGGGGCCACGAGCGGCGGGGTGGTGCTGGTCTCGGACGGGGTCCGGAGCAACCCGCTCCCCTTCACGGTCATCAGCAGCATCGCCGTCACGCCACGGCTGGTCGGCCTCTACCCCGGCGACGTGCAGCAGTTCACCGCCGTGGCCCAGGACGACCGGGGCCACGTCGTCGCCTCGCCGGCCCTCGAATGGAGCACCAGCTACGCGGGCGCCGGCACCTTGAACCCCGGTGCCGTCTTCACCGCGACCGGCGAGGGCTTCACCCGCATCCAGGCGACGAGTGGCAAGCTCTTCGACAGGGCTGCCGTCACCAGCACGCCCTACCGCCTCGAAACGATCGCCGGCAATGGCACCTTGAGCAGCTTCGGCGACGGGGGGAGCGCTCTGACCGGCAGCTTTGCTCTGCCCTTAGGCCTCGCCGCCTCTCCCGACGGCCAGACTCTCTACGTCAGTGAGGTGGCAGGCAAGCGAACCGTCCGCGCCATCTCATCGGACAACCTGCTTTCGACCTTCGCAGGAGGCGGCACAGAGTTCGGCGATGACGCTCCCCCGACCTCAGCCCAGCTCACAGACCCCCGAGGCCTCGCGGTCGACGCCGACGGTGGACTCGCCATCTCGGACGCAGTCCAGCACCGTATCCGCTACGTTCCCACCCGCGACCAGATCCGCTTCGGCCTCGCGATGAAGGCCAATCGAATCTACACCATCGCAGGCACCGGGGTGAGCGGCTCGCCCCGCGAGGGCGAGCCCGGCACGAAAAGCAACCTGACCGCACCCTTGGGGCTCGCCTTCGGCCGCAACGGCAACCTTTACTTCACCTCCAGCGTGCTGAACCAGGTCTACCGCCTGGATCCGAGTGGCAGGCTCTATCTCGTCGCGGGCAGCGGCGGTACCGGGGGAAACTTCACCCAGGCTCCGTCTACGAGCGCCCCCATCGGCAGCGTCTACACATTGGCGATCGATACACTCGGGAACCTCGTCATCGGGGGCTGGAGCCGGATCTACTTCGACTGCCGGGAGCCCGGCACCTACTTCGGGATCCCCATGGCGAGCGGCTCGCTCTACCCCCTGATCGGGGGCCTGAGCCCTGGGGACGGCCCGGACGGCAAGGATCTCGCCAACCTTCGCGTCTCTCAGGTCAGAGGTCTAGCCTTCGACGCGGAAAACCATCTGTGGTTCACCGACGACAACCATGTGATCCGGCGCCTGTCGCCTGATGGCACCTGCGTCACGGTCGCCGGAGCCCGCCGGGAACAAGGGATCGGCGGCGCGCCCGGCCATGGCGTCAACGCCGGAGCAGGCTTCCTAACACTTCCGGCCTCGGTTCTCCCGAGGCCGGACGGTCGCGTGCTGTTCGTGGACGGTTCGAACCAGCGAGTCGCTCTACTGATCCCGCGACACTCGCTTACGAAATAGTGATGGCACCGATACAGCAGTTCGCCTGCGCATTGTAGACATTGAAATCGGTCGTCGGGGTCTGGATGACGATCGCCTTGCCGTCGCCCCCTTGCGCAAAGACCGTCGGGCAGCCGTTCGAGCCGGTCCCATAGCAAACCCCTTTTCTGGTGCACTTGGCCGCATTCACGCTGACGTTCATGGCTGAAACTCCCTCTCTAACCCTTGCTTGGATGCCTGCACATCCTCTACCCCGCGATTTGACAAAATTAACACCCTACTAACACCCTGAAACGCGCTTAACGACCCAACTTTAGCACCATCTCAATATCGAAATCTAATCACAGCAACCAATCATTCAAATAACCCTTGATCGACCGATCGATTTTCGTTAATGTCAACAAGTGCTAAGCAGCTATTCAGCAAGGGCTGTCTTGTTTTCAGCGATGTGGTCGAGGTAATAAATTGAAGCGGGCGTCCTGCATCATTACAGTTCTTTGCGCACTGGCGTCAGCCGGCTGCATGACCGCCCCTCTCCTCCATCCGGTCGAGCGCCCCTCAATGGCCCCTGCCGAGCTTGGTGACGTGAAATTGACCGTTCGCTGGCCTGCATCCCGCCTGACCCAGGCCCTTCCCTTCGCAACGAGCAAGCTCACGCTCACGGTCGAGAACGCCTCGGGCGAGGCGGTGGCGCACCGCTCCCTTTCACAGGGCGAATCCACGGTCTCGATTTCCCTGATCCCCGGCACGGGCTACAAGTTGCGCGTCCAGGCCGACTCGGCCGCTCAAGTCAACATCGCGGGCGCCGAGGCGACATTCTCAGTCCTGCGCAACCGCAGCACCGATCTTGCCGTCGAGTTGTCTCCCATCATCAAGCGCTTCGCGGGGTCGCCCCTCGCGGCCGGGGCAGGCCTGGCCGATCGCATCGCCCTGCTCAACCAGCCCGACGGCATCTGGTGGGACGGCCGTGACCTCCTCGTCGCGAACAACTACAACGCCACCATCGTCCGCATCGACCCGGCAGGCACCATCAGCATCGTCGCGGGTGGGGGCGCCGCCAGTCTCGATTCCGAGCCGCAGGCAACGCAAGCCCTGCTCGCGAACCCTTACAACGTCCTCGCCGACAAGGACGGCAACATCTGGCTCCAGACCGACGACACCCGGCTGTGCGTCATCCCGAAGCAGGACGGCGAGATGTACGGCCGTAATCGCCAGGCCGGCCGCATCTACCCCGTCCTCACCGGCAACGGCAGCGACCCCGAAGCCTACTTCATCGGCTACAGCATGGCCCTGGATTCGGATGGCCACATCCTGCTGAGCAGCGACGGCGAAGGCCTCGTCTACCGCCTCTCGGCCGTATCCTCGGCGACCGCGAGCCTGACCCCGATCATCGGCGGGGGCGGCCAGGCGCCTGGCCCCGAGGGCAGCGATCCGCTCGCCTCCTATCTCGGCTCACCGGCAGGACTTGCCGTCGATCACGATGGCAACATCGCCGCGGCGAGCGAGTACCCCGCCCAGGTCACCGTGCTCTGCAAGAAAGCCGGCCGAATCTTCGGCAAGGACATGCAAGCCGGCAAGGCCTATCGCCTCGACGCGAGCGCCTTCGGCGGCGCTCGCCCCAAGCGTTTGGCATTTGACCGTGACGGTCACCTCTACTTCGTCTCGAACGCCGATCACACCCTCCGGCGCTTCGATCGCACGACCGGCGCTCTCTCGCTGGCCTCGGGCCAACCCGGCGCAACCTCCGAGCTCAAGCCCCTCGGCAATGACGGCCCCGCGGCATCCGCGAGCTTCAACTATCCCGCGGGCCTCGCCATCTCGCCGGACAACCGCCTCTTCATCTCCGATACCAGCAACCATCAGATCCGCCTGCTCCACCTCTGAACCCAAAGGCAGCCATGACTCTTTTTCGCCTCTCTTCGACCCTCCTCGCCCTGCTGCTCGTCGCCGGCTGCGACTTCAACACCACGAACTCGCCCCCCGGCGGCGAGCCCCCTGTCTCAAAGGTCGCGGCCCTCGCGCTGAGCCCCGGCGACCTGGTCCTGCATCTGGCCGGCGAAGGCGCAGGAACCGACGTCTTCCCCTCGCGCGGACAGTTGCAGGTGGCCCTTTCCCCCGCGACGGCGACGGCGCACCTTACCTGGAGTTCGGCGGACCCTGCCATCGCAACCGTGGATTCGGCGGGAATGGTCGTGGCGGTTGCGACGGGCTCGACCGAGATCAAGGCCCTCGTCGGCGGAGGCCCCTTCGCGACCGCTTCGGTCACGGTGCTGGATCGCGGACAGACGAACATCACCCTCCACTGAACATTCAGCGGCGAATTGTCTCAGCATCGGATGTTGGGTAGATTAGAGGAAAGCCACCGAGCATCCGAGGTGAGATGATTCGCACAACCCCCACCCGCAAGCTATTGCTGCTCCTGGTCTCGCTGCTGGCATTCCCTGGCTGCTCGATACGCCCATCCGACGTGTCGCTCCCGCCACGCGCAGCTCAGGACGGCGTCTCCCAGACCATCCCGCTGATCTCGGGACGCCTCCTGGACCCTCAAGGCAAGCCGGTCGTCGGGGCCACCGTCCGGGCCTACTCGGCCCCCTACCGGATCGCGGGCGCCGCCGTGCCGAGCCAGCCTCCGGTCGTCGCCAGGACCGGAGACGACGGCAGCTTCGTATTGAGCGGCCCGCCCCTGGGCAGCGTCGCGGTCGAGGCCTCGGACGCGGCGGGTCTCAAGGCCCTCAGGACCGGGGTCGCCATCGCGCAAGGCGCGCGGATCGCGCTCGGCACTCTCACCCTGCGCCAAACCGGCACCGTCCGCGGTCGGGTGACGATCGCCGATGGCGGCTCCCTGCTCGGCATCGACGTCTTCATCCCCGGCACCGACTACCTGGCCCGGACCGACGCCTCCGGGCGTTACGCCTTCACCGGGGTCCCCGAGGGCTCTTTCGCGCTCGCGGCCATGCGCCCGCGCTACCGGCCTCGGGTCCTCGAAGGCCTGCGGGTGGCCCCCGGTGCCGAGGTGGAGGCGCCGCTCCTGGAGCTGAGCCTCGATGCGCCCGTCCTGGCGGCGGTCACCCCCGATCACGGGGGGCCCGGAAGCACCGTGCGGCTGACGGGCGAGAACTTCGGGGAAAGCGCGCAGCGCGTCCTGCAAGTGACCTTCGACGACACGCTCGCCGTCACCGTCCGGCGCATCAGCGACACCGTCATCGAGGCGGTGGTCCCCGCCGGATCGACCACCGGGCAGGTGGTGGTCCGCGCGGATGGGATCGCGAGCGAGGGCCGCCCCTTCCGGGTCCTCCAGAGCATCACCATGGAGCCGCCTTATGCCGGGATCCACGTCGGCGCGCGCCAGGCGCTTCGCGCCGTCGCCCGGGACACCACGGGCGTCGTCGTGCCCGAGGCGCAGCTCGACTGGGGCGTCGGCACCGCAAACGTCGTCTCGCGAGATGCCGACCACACGCACACCGGCCTGAGCGCCGGTTGGAGCGAGGTGTACGCCCGCAGCGGCACGGTGACGGGCGTTTCCGCCATCGGCGTCAGTCCCTACCGGCAGGTGCTCGCTCGCAGCCTGGCTGATCCGCCGAACGGCGTCTGGGTCGATCTCGCCCAAGGCTCGGATGGCAGCCTCTACCTCTCGGACTGGCGCGGAAGCCGCATCCTGCGCCTGGACGAGCGTCCCGCCGCACTGAACGTCGTAGGGACAGGCCAAACCGGCAGCAGCCCGGACGGCACCCTGGCCGCAGAAGCCCTCCTGAACCACCCCCACGGGATCGTCCTGGACGCCGAGGGCACCCTGTTCGTCGCCGAGAACGAGGGGCACCGGGTGCTGGCGATCCCCGCCCGGGACACCACCCTGTTCGGCGTTCCCATGCAGGCCGGACGCCTCTACGCGATCGCAGGCACCGGCATCAAAGGCTACAACGGCGACGGCCCCGACGCCCGCACCCGGCAACTCAACAATCCGGGCGACCTCCTGCTGGAGCCGGACGGTTCCTTGCTGATCGCCGACACGGCAAACGGGCGAATCCGGCGCCTGACCCCCTCAGGCGCCCTGGAGACGCTGATGGGCGGCGGGGCACGCCTGGTCTCGACCGACGGCCTCGATGCCGCCAGCTACGGAGAGGCCCTGCGCGTCGGGCTGGCGCGGGACGGCGCGGGGAACGTCGCCTTCTCCAACGGCCCTCACCTGCTGATGCTCTGCCGCACTCCCGGCCGCTACCTGGGTCGCGACATGGCCAGCGGGATGGTCTATCCCGTCACCGGTCAAAGGACGACCGGCTTCAACGGCGACGGGCCGGGCCTCTCGACTATGGTCTCCAACCCGACGGGCCTGCAGTTCACCCCGCAAGGCGACCTGCTCTTCTGCGACGGCGGGGGAACCCTCCTGCGCACCCTGCGCACCGACGGGCAGGTTCGCACCCTCGCGGGCCAGCGCTACCCGGAAGGCCTCGGCATCCTCAACCGCACCGACCTGTTGCCCCTCCCCGCTCCGGCGAGCGCGCGCCGCTTCGGCTCGAACGCGCTCGTGCTCCAGGCGGACGGCTCCCTTCTCGTCATCCCTTCCCTTACGTTCGAATTGCACCGATTGGAACCTTCCCCATGATCCGCGCCCCGCGTCTCGCCCTGAGCCTGCTGACGCTCCTCGCCCTCACCGCCTGCCGTCACCTCCCCATCACCCCCCATGCCTCTCGGCCCCTCGCCCCAGAAGGCCCCCCTGGCCAGCTCCTGGTCACGATCCGCTGGCCCCAGGCGAGCGCTTATTCCGCTCAGGCCATCCCGGAGGCAGGGACTCGCGCCGAGCTGTCCGTCACGCGCGAGGGGGAACGCCCCGTGGCGACCGCCACGCTCAGCCGGGGTGAAGACGGCGCGATCGCAAGCGCCTCCCTCGCCTTGCCGCCGGGCGAGGGGTACATGCTCTCGGCGGTCCTGGTGAACCAGCAGGCGCAAACTGTCGCCCTCGGCAAAAGCGCGCCCTTCGCCATCCTGCGCAATCGCTCGGCGGCGGTCTCGCTCCAACTGGCACCCGTGATCGGGACCATCGCCGGGACAGGCACCATCCTGTACGACGCGACGGCCTCCACAGCGTTCGAGACGGCCCTCTATGTGCCGTCGGGGATGGGGCTCGACGCCGAGGGCAACCTCTACGTGGCCGTCATGAGCCACCACGCCATCCGCAAGATCACCCCCGACGGCCGGATCGCCACCGTTGCGGGCACCGGCACGGCCACCGGCGCCGGCACCGGTCCCGTGGACGGCCTGCCGGCGCGCGAGACGACGCTCCACACCCCGCAGGGCGTGACGGTATCGCCAGGGGGCGATCTGGTCATCGCGGATTCGGGCAACAAGCGCCTGCGCTTCGTCCCGGCAAGCGACGGGCGGCGCTTCGGCAAGGATGTGACGGCGGGGAATCTCTACACCCTCGCAACCACCAGCTTCACCCCGATCGCCGTGACCATGGGGCCGGACGGCAGCGTCTACTACTCCGAGGGGTCCAGCCCGAATCACCCGCCCCGCGTCGGGCGCCTCGACGGCGAGGGACGGTTCAGCGTCGTGGCGGGGAGCGAATCAGGGCTCATCAACGGCGACGTGCTCTCCGACACGAGCACGGCGCTCAAACTGCCTGATGGTCTCGTCGTGGACGCCCGCGGCAACCTGATGATCTCGGACCGCAACGACCACCGGATCCGCATGGTCTGTCGCGAGCCGGGGACCTACTTCGGCATCCCGATGCAGGCGGAGCGCATCTACACCATCGCGGGCACTGGCAAGCCGACCGCCGACAACGTCTCGCCCCTCGGCGACGGGGGGCAAGGGCTCGCGGCGAGCTTCAAGAGCCCGCGCGGCTTGAGCCTGGATGCCAGGGGCAACCTCTACATCACCGACTCCAGCAACTGCCGGATTCGCCGCCTCTCCCCAAACGGGATCATCTCGACGGTCGCAGGCAACGCGCTCCCCGACGCCAAGCAGAAGCCGGCCACCTGGCCCAACGCGAAGCTGGGCGACGGGGGCTCGGCGCTCGAGGCCCTGCTCAACTTCCCCGCCGCCACCCTCGTCGGGCCGGGCGGATCGCTTTACATCGCCGACACGCTCAACTACCGCATCCGCCGGCTCTGGCTCTGAGCCAAAAAGAAGCCCCTCACCGGTTTCGGTGAGGGGCTTTTGCCTAGAAGACCTCGGTGAACTGGCCCATCTGGCGGTACTTCTGGTACCGGTTCTCGACCAGTTGCCAGGTGGGAACCTTCACCAGCTCCGTCAGGTGCTCCGAGAGGGCCGTGGCCAGGTGCTGCGCGCTCAGGACCGGGTCCTTGTGGCAGCCGCCCAGGGGCTCGGGGATGATGGCGTCGATCACGCCGAACTCCATCAGGTCGTTGGAGGTGAGCTTGAGGATCTCGGCCGCGCGCGGGGCCATGCCGGCGTCCTTCCAGAGGATCGCGGCGCAGCCCTCGGGCGAGATGACGCCGTAGTAGGCGTGCTCGAACATCAAGACGCGATCGCCCATGCCGATGCCGATGGCGCCGCCGCTCGAACCTTCGCCGATCACCACCGAGATGATGGGGGTCTCGAGGGTGGCCATCTGGGCGAGGCTCTCGGCGATGGCGATGGACTGGCCGCGCTCCTCGGCGGCGATGCCGGGATAGGCGCCCTGGGTATCGATCAGGGTGATGATCGGCAGGCCGAACTTGGCTGCGTGGGCCATCAGGCGCTGGGACTTGCGGTAGCCCTCCGGGTGGGCCATGCCGAAGTTGCGGAGGATGTTCTCCTTGGTGTCACGGCCCTTCTGGTGGGCGATGAACATGACGCTCTGGCCCTCGAAGCGGCCGATGCCGCCCACGATGGCCCGGTCGTCGTAACCCATGCGATCGCCGTGCATCTCGAAGAATTCCTCGGAGATGGACTGGATGTAGTCCAGCGCGGTGGGCCGCGACGGGTGACGGGCGATCTGGATCCGCTGGAGCGGGGTCAAGCCATCGTAGATGGCCCGCCGGATGTTCTGGGCGCGCTCTTCGAGGCGGCGAACCTCTTCGGAGAGGTCCACCTCGCCGGTGTTCGCGAGCTTCTTGAACTCGGAGATCTTGTCTTCGAGCTCGAGCAGGGGCTGCTCGAACTCCAGGGAAATCGTGCGCTTCTTGATCTGCGACATGCTGCCTAGTTCCTCACCGCTTCGAGCTTGCGAACGTGATGCAGGGAGATGAGCTGGCCGAGGGTGTCGCGCAGACGGGGGCGCGGCACGATCTGGTCGATCTGCCCGTGCTTGAAGACCCATTCGGCCGTCTGGAAGTCCGCGGGGGCCTTCTGACGGATCGTCGCCTCGATGACGCGGCGGCCGGCGAAGCCGATGATGGCGCCGGGCTCGGCCAGGATGATGTCCGCCTGGTTGGCGAAGCTCGCGCTCACCCCGCCCGTGGTCGGGTTGGAGAGGACGCTGATGTACAGCAGCCCTTCCTTGGCGAAGCGCGCCAGCGCCGCGCTGGTCTTGGCCATCTGCATCAGCGAGAGGGTGCCCTCCTGCATGCGGGCGCCGCCCGAGGCAGCCACCAGCACCAGGGGCAGGCGCTTCTCCATGCTCTCCTCGACGGCGCGGGTGAGCTTCTCGCCCATCACCGAGCCCATGGAGCCGCCCATGAAGGCGAAGTCCATGCAGGCGATGGTCAGGCCGTGGCCGTTGATCGTCCCCTGGCCCGTGATGACGCTGTCCCCGTCGCCGGCCTTGGCGCGGCTCTCGATCAGGCGCTGGGCGTAGGGCTTGCTATCCACGAACGCGAGCGGGTCCACCGAGCGCAGCTGGGCGTGGGTCTCGCGGAACGAACCGGGATCGAGCAGCTGCAAGATGCGCTCACGCCCGCCGACCCGAAAGTGGTGACCGCACTTGGGGCAGACGTTGAGGTTGGCGCTCAGATCCTTGGTGAACAGGGCTTCCGTGCAGGCATCGCACTTGGTCCAGAGGCCGTCGGCCACTTCGCGCTTCTCGCGTTCGGTGTCGACCAGCTGGCCCTTGCGGCGCGCGGCGAACCAGTCCCTTAGTGACGTCATGGATACTCCTTACGTATGTTTTCCCCGCACCGACGTCGGCCGCCAGGGCTTCGGCGACCGGCCAGCAGGGCGAGACGCCTCATTATACGCGGGTGCCAGAGGCTTGTACACTCGAACGACAAGCAAGCTTAATGCAGGGGCTACGAAAGCTTTACTCGCACTTTACCGAATCTCGGGGCCTCGCGCCGATAACTGGGATACCATCGCTCGTTCTTGGAGGGTGATCCCATGGCCGTTCGTCTCGATTCGATCCAGTCCTTCCGCCGGCCCAGCGTGCTGGCTGGCGGCGGCCTGCAGAAGCCCGCGGTCACCCAGGTGCCCTCGCCCAACCACAACGATCGTCCCGGCGGCAGCAAGGACATCACGGCGGTCGTCCTCCACCACACGTCGGGCGGCACCCTCGAGAGCAACGCCAACTACTTCAAGAACCCCTCGGCCCAGGTCAGCTCGCACTACATCGTGGGCAAGGATGGCCGCATCGTGCAGTCGGTCCAGGACGGCAAGCGCTCGTGGCACGCCGGCACCAGCGAGTTCAAGGGCCGCAACGACGTCAACGACTTCAGCCTCGGCATCGAGATCGTCAACGCCGGCACCGGCAGCGATCCCTTCCCCGACTCTCAGTACAAGTCGGTCATCGACCTGGTCGCCTGGATGTGCCAGACCTACAACATCCCGGTCGATCGCATCACCGGCCACAAGGACATCGCCCTGCCCCGGGGCCGCAAGAACGATCCCGCCCCCAACTTCGACTGGAACCGCGTCCGCTCGGGCGTCCAGGCCAAGCTGCAGGGCGGCTCGGCCCCTGCCGCCAAGCCCGCGGCTCCCGCTCAGCCCGTCGCGAAGGTCGCCTCGGCCGACCAGGGCCTCTACTCGGTCAAGGACGGCGACACCCTCTGGGGCATCGCCAAGAAGCACCTGGGCAACGGCAGCCGCTGGCCCGAGATCTACGACCTGAACAAGGACAAGATCAAGGACCCGAACGTCATCGGCCCCGGCATGGTCCTGCGCATGCCCGGCGGCAGCAAGCCCGTCACCAGCGCCCAGGGCACCTACACCGTCAAGGACGGCGACACCCTCTACGGGATCGCCAAGAAGCTCCTGGGCGACGGCACCCGCTGGCCCGAGCTCTACAACCTGAACAAGGACAAGATCAAGGACCCCAACGTGATCTACCCCGGCCTGGTCCTGCGCCTGTCGGCCGAGAGCCCCAAGGCCGAAGCGCCCAAGCCCGAGGCCCCCAAGCAGGAGACCAAGCCCGCTCCCGCTCCCGAGAAGAAGCCCGAGGCTCCCAAGGCCCCGGACCTGAGCACCTGCCCCATCGGCACGCTCCCCACCGTGCCGGGCACCCAGCCCACCAAGCCCGCTCAGCCCCCCGTCTCGCAGCCCAAGCCCCCCGTCACCCAGCCCACCAAGCCCGTTCAGCCTCCCGTCGCGCAGCCCAAGCCCCCCATCACCAAGCCCGCGCCCCAGCCCGTGGCGCCCGGCGAAGTCGGCCTCGCCGGCGGCCTGCGCATCGGCGGCAGCGTGGCCCAGACTTACCTCAACTCGGCCATCTCGAGCGGCGGGATCGCCACCGGCGTGATGAACGGCGGCTTCCTCTACAGCATCCCCGGCCTGCTCAAGAGCAACGTCGCGGTCGCCGCCGTCGTCTCGGGCGTCACCAACGCGCTGGACTTCATCAAGGGTCGCGTCACCGGCAAGCAGGCTGCCGCCGGCTTCGCAGCGGACACCGTCGCCTACACCGGCATCGGCGCCACCTCGACCGCCATCGGCGCGGCCGTGGGCAGCGTGCTCGGCCCGGTGGGCACCGTCGGCGGCTTCCTGGTCGGCAGCGCGGTCGGCATGGGCCTCAGCTGGGCCTACGAGAAGTTCGGCCGCAGCAAGATCGTCGGCGCGCTCACCGGCCTCTTCGGCAAGTAAGACGCAAACAGGAAGCGGGGGGGGCCTTTCGGCTCCCCCCGCTTCCTGTTGTTGCTTAGCCCAGCCGCAGCTCGGTCTGGGGGTCGAAGACGTGGATCTTGGCAGGCTCCACGTTGAAGGCGACCGCCTGACCGATGCGCGGGGTCTGCTCTTCGGAGACGCGGGCGATGATCGCGCCGCGCGCACCCGGCAGGTAGACGTAGCTCTCGAAGCCCATGGGCTCGGTGACCTCGACCTGGCCCTTGAGGCCGACCTCGCCCTCGGGGACGAGGGTCATGTGCTCGGGGCGGATCCCCACCACCACCGCGCCGTCACGGAAGCCCGCGCGCTTGGGCAGCACGAACTTGAAGCCCTGGCCCTCGATCACGGCCTCGTCGCCCTGCAGGCGCATGGTGCCGTCCAAGAGGTTCATCTGGGGCGAGCCGATGAAGGTCGCCACGAACAGGTTGGCCGGACGGTTGTAGACCTCGTGCGGGGTGTCGCACTGCTGGAGGTCGCCCGCCTTCATGATCGCGATGCGATCGCCGAGGGTCATGGCCTCGGTCTGGTCGTGGGTCACGTAGACGAAGGTGGTCTGGAGGCGCTGGTGCAGCTTCTTGATCTCGGCGCGCATGGAGACGCGGAGCTTGGCGTCCAGGTTGGAGAGGGGCTCGTCCATGAGGAAGACCTTGGGCTCGCGGACGATGGCGCGGCCGATGGCCACGCGCTGGCGCTGGCCGCCCGAGAGAGCCTTGGGCTTGCGCTCCAGCAGGTGCTCGATCTCGAGGGACTTGGCCGCATCCATCACCCGGCGGCGGATCTCGTCCTTGGAGACCTTGCGCAGCTTCAGGGCGAAGGCCATGTTCTCGTAGCAGGTCATGTGGGGATAGAGCGCGTAGTTCTGGAAGACCATCGCGATGTCGCGGTTCTTGGGGTGGACGTCGTTCACGACGTGGTCCCCGATCGACAAAAAGCCGCCCGAGATGTCCTCGAGGCCCGCGATCATGCGAAGCGCGGTGGACTTGCCGCAGCCCGAGGGCCCGACGAGCACGAGGAACTCCTTGTCCTCGACGCGCAGATTCAGATCCTTGATGACCGGGGTGCTGTCACCGTACTGCTTCTTGACGTGGTCGAATACGACGTTCGCCATACCGCGCTGGTTCTCCTTCATCCACTTGCGCCGAGACCTCTAGATTCTGGCACATCGGGCCCATTAGAGCAAAACCCCCCGGCATACGCCGGGGGGTCCTGGTGAAGGAGCGGTACCGACCGCTGGGGGAAAGGAGAGAGCGTTAGGCCGTGGGCGGGACGCTCGTCGACTGGGCGCCCATGTTCTGAGCGGAAGCCATCAGGCTCTGGATGCCCTGCTGGACCTGGCCCGAGAAGCTGGTGCGGACCTTGTCCTCGTAGAATTTGCCGAGCAGGAGGCCGACGCCGGCGCCTGCCGCGATGCCCAGGGCCGTGCCCAGGAAGGGGATGGGGATGAGGCTGCCGATCATCCCGCCGACGGTGGTGGCGGCGGCGCCGATGCCCGTGTAGGCGGCAGTGTCGGCGACGAAGTTGCCGGCGGCCTGCATCGGCTTGACCTTGCCGGTCATCAGTTCATAGAGGTTGCTGACGCCCGAGAGCAGGGCCGAGATGGCGAAGTTGGACTTGAGGGCGCCGACGAAGCTCTTGAAACCACCGGTGACGGTGCCCCAGACACGGCTGCCGACGCCGCTCGAGAAGGACATGCCACCCGCGGCGTTGGCGACGGTGCTGGCGCCGACGGCTTCCATCCGAGCGCCTTCCATCACGTTCCGGGCGATCTTGAGCTGGTCGAAGCTCTTGACCACGGGGGCCGCCATCCGCATGCCGGCCATGTTGTCGGTGTTGGCCGAGGGCAGGAAAGTGCGGGCCTTGGCAGCCATCGTGCTGGTCAGGTTCGGGTTGTTGCTCTGAATCGCCATCGGGGGCCTCCTTGGTCAGTGACCAACCACAGGGTGGATTTCCTTCACACCCCTCTTATCGGGGAGCTGCGACCGCAATCGGTAAAGAAGAGCCTAAGACATGCGTAAGTTGGGCCTAAGGTTTTAAATCCAGATCAAATCCGCGTTCCGAATCGGCGCTCGCGACGTTGCTTGACACTCCGTTTCGAATTCCGGTATCATCAGCGTCACGAGCCGTTGGGGAGTAGCCAAGTGGTAAGGCATCGCTCTTTGGAAGCGACTACCGTAGGTTCGATTCCTACCTCCCCAGCCTCAAAACAAACCCCCGAGCCGAAATCGGCTCGGGGGTTTGTTTTGGAAGAAACGCACGACTCAGCGGGCGTACTTATTAGGCAGCAAAGCGGCGATGGAAACGAGCTCTGGCCCAAGTTCTCCCGGTACGATCACCCGCGCATCAGGGGCATAATCCGAAATCAACTCGCGGCACATGCCGCACGGTGCGACCACATCGCCTGCGCAGTTGACCGCAACGATGGCCTCAATCTCGGTATCACCCTCGGCTGCGCCCATGCCGAGCGCCACTGCCTCCGCACAGACCGCGATGCGACCGACGAAGGCCTCGAGGTGCACCGCCTGGAAGACGCGCCCCGAGCGCGTACGCAATGCACAGCCGACCTGATGCCAATCTGGCTTTTGTCGCCGGCCAATGATGTCCCGCGCTGCAGCTACCAGCTCCTGGTCCAATGAAGTCATCATCACAATTTCCTCTTCTTCGAGCATGCGCCATTCCGTCCTTTGGATGAGCGCGCGTACGGCTCAACAAAGCAAGCATCAAGCCGGGAGTATCGCCACTTTGTAGTGATGGAGTCAAGAACCGGTCCCCAGGCATAAGGGCACGCCTCTGGCGCCCGCGTCGCCTTACCCGTCAGGCTTCACCCTCTTCTTCCATATTCGAGCGCTGGGCGAGCAGGTCGCGCATCTCCGAGGCGTGTAGCTCGGTCTCCTGGAGGATCACCTCCAGGATCCGGCGGGTGGTGGGGTCGTCGAAAGCGAGCTCGCGGATCAAGGCGGTGTAGGCCTTGATCTGCTCCCGCTCGATCACGAGGTCCTCCCGGATCATGCCGGCCAGGGTGGGCGCTTCCTCCGCGTGGACGTGCTCGCGATCGGCCTGCTCGGCGATCTCGGTCGGCTTGAAGACCGGGACGCCCCCCAGTTGCTGGATCCTACTGGCGAGCATGTCCGCGTGGCGCTCCTCGGCCGCCGCATGCTCGAGGAATTCCTGCTTGACCCCCGGCAAGAGCATGCTGACGGCCATGTAGGCGTGATGCTTGTACTGGAGGTGCGCCACGAGCTCGGTGCTGCGCAAGAGGTTCAGCTTCTTGACGAGGTCGGCCGTGCTTCCCCGGTATTCGTCCGTGATGGGCCCCATCATCATGATCCGGAGCTGCTCCTGCTGCTCCCGCTTCATCTTGGCCATCGGTCCCCCCCTTTCGCGCCCGGCGAATGGCTCGCCTCTCTCTTTTTTCGCGGAGACAGGCATGGTGTACGCCGCACCATCCGGAAAGACAAGGAGCGACGGAGGTCTCCGCGGCGGCCGAAAAAAACCGGCCGCCGCTTCTGCTCAACCTGCGCTATCATCACCGGAAGCCTGAAGGGGATCGTTCCCAAGCGGGCCGCATGCGCAAGGAGCAACCAATGCCCCCCATCCCCCTCGAAGACAACTTCAACGACATCCTCGGCAAGGCGATCCGCGGCCGCAAGCACGACCGCGACGCCCTCGCGGCGCAGGCAGGCCTCGCCCCCGCATCCCTCCTGCGGCTCCTCGACGGGGAATTCGACGAGCCTGGCGTCAGGCAACTCGCCCCGCTGCTCGATCTAGGGACCGAAACGCTCGTGGCGATCGGGAAAGAGGCGTACCACCCTGGAATCGGAGCGCCCGAGGGCTTGCTCGGCTTCAACACGCCCTATGCCGACTTCTTCGTCAACGCTTACCTCGTCTGGGACCCCGCGACGCGCAAGGCGGTGGTCTTCGACACGGGCAGCGACTTGACGCCCCTCCTCGAGGAGGCCAAGGCGCGCGGGCTCGACATCGTGCTGATCCTGGTGACCCACACCCACCAGGACCACATCATGTGCCTCGATGCGCTGATCGAAGCCACCGGGGCCCCGGCCTACGCCTCGGAGCTCGAGCCCGCCAAGGGCGCCGCCACGCTCACGGCAGGCCAGCGCTTCCAGGTCGGCGGGCTCACGATCGAGGCCCGCAAGACCACGGGCCACTCGCGCGGGGGCACCTCGTACGTGGTCACGGGCCTCGAAAAGCCCTTGGTGGTCGTGGGCGACGCCCTCTTCGCGGGCTCCATGGGGGGCGGGGTCGTCTCCTACGAGGACGCGCTCGCCAACAACCGGCGCGAGGTCTTCACCCTGCCGGACGAAACGATCATCTGTCCCGGTCACGGCCCCCTGACGACCATCGGGCTCGAAAAGCAGCACAACCCCTTCTATCCGGAGTTCAATCCGGCCTGATCGGCGAGCCCCACCCTTCCCCCTCGGGGGCCTCGGGAGGTAACGCATGGCGACCAGTATCGGCTTTGTCGGAGTCGGGCGGATGGGGGCCAACATGGCGCGCCGCCTCAAGGATTGCGGGTATGCGATCGCGGCGGTCCACGACCTCCACCATGACGCCGTCCGGGCCCTGGCCGCCGAGCTCGGGGCCAAGGCCTGCGAGCGGCTCGCCGAGGTCACGGCGAACGCCGAGATCGTCTTCACGGTGATCTCCGACGACGACGCCATGCGGGCGATCTTCCTCCAGCCGCAGGACAACCTGCTCATCGCCGCCCAGGGACGCCTGTTCATCAACTGCGCGACCCTGACCCCTTCCCTACACCAGGAGATCGAAGCGCACGCGCGCGACGCGGGAGCCAGGACGCTCGAAGCCTGCCTGGCCTCGAGCATCCCTCAGGCCCGCGAGGGCAAGCTCTACGTCATGTGCGGCGGCGAGCGAGAAGTCTTCGAGCAGGCCCGGCCGATCCTGGAAAGCCTGAGCACCTCGCTGCGCTACATCGGCGCCACGGGCGAGGCCTCCAAGGTCAAGGCCCTCGTGAACATGGTGATGAACATGAACACCGCGGCCCTGGCCGAGGGGCTGGGGCTCGGGGATGCGCTCGGGCTCGACCTCACCATGCTGCGCGAGGTCTTTGCGCAAACCGGGGCCAACTCGCGGGTGCTCGAGACCGACGGCGAGGACATGCAGCAGCGTGAGCACAGCTGCTTCTTCTCGGCGGCCCATGCGGCCAAGGACTCGTGCATCGCCGCCAAGCTCGGCAAGCAAGTGGGGCTCGACCTCCCGCTCGCCGAGGCGACCCTGAAGCAGTTCCAGCGCATGGTCGAGCTGGGGCTCGGCGAGCTGGACAAGTCCGGCGTCGCCGAGCTGACGTTCAAGGGGCGAGGAAGCTCAGCGTCCTGAGTGCTTCTTGGGCTTGGTCGCGATGCCCTTCTCCTGGATGGACGTCATGCCGCCGGTAGGGCCCACCATCTCCGGGCTGCCGCTTTGATCGCGGGAAGCCGCTCGTGTATGGTGGCGGCGCATCGCTTGAGGGGGCGCGAATGGCAGGCTTCGGCTTCGACGACGTGATCAAGCTGTTTCTGAGCATCGCCGTGCCGGTGATGATGATCAGCATCGGCATCCACCTGGGGCGCGGCGAAGTCATCGCGCTGTGGCGCAGACCCGGGCTGCTCGGACGATCGATCCTCGCGAGCCTCGTCCTCTGCCCGCTCGTCGCTTACCTGCTGACGGCCTGGCTCAAGGCCCCCTTACCCGTCGCGATCGGGCTGCTGCTCACCGCCGCCTCCCCCAGCGCGCCGCTCGGCTTCGTCCAGACCTTAAAGGCGCGCGGGGACACGAGCTACGCGGCTGGGATGGTCGCCACCCTCGCCGTCCTCACGATCGTGAGCATGCCGCTCACCGTCTGGGCCGCCATCGGAACACCCCGCCTCCCGCTCGAGAGCGTCTTTGTCGCCGTGGGCACCAAAATTCTCCTGCCCCTGGGCGTCGGCAAGGCGCTACGCGCCCTCTTTCCGCAGATCAGCGCCTCGATCGGGCGGTGGGCACCAGCCGTGATCCCACCCTTGCTCGCACTGGCCATCCTGGCGATTCTCTTCCGGCACCCGGAGCAACTCGCCATCGGATGGCCCACGGCGCTGACCATGCTCTTCGTGGCGCTCGCAAACATCGCGATCGGCTACGCCCTGGGAGGCCCCCCGCCCCACCTACGGCTCTCGTTGAGCCTGCTCTGCGGCTTTCGTAACGCGGCCGTCCCCATGATGCTCGTCGTCCCCTACGTGCCGCAGGCGCTCCTGCCCATCGCCATCTTCGGGGTCCTCTCGGCGTTCCTCTCCTTCGGCTTCGCGACCATCTGGCGCAAGAGGCATCCCCAGGCCCTAGGCATCACCCTGCTGCCCGAGAAGACCCGCAAGAAAACGCGCCCTCACCGCTGAGGGCCTCAGCGACGCGCTGGGGCGCCGGGCCGGACGATGCAGCGGAAGCCGATGTGGCTGCTGGCCGAGTCCACCATCTGCGGCGAGCGCGCCGCCGGCCGGTAGCGGAAGCAGTAGTTGGCCGCACAGAGGTGCGAGCCACCCTTGAGAACCTTGCGCGGGATGCGGATGTGCGGCTGGCAGCGGTCCATGCTGTGGTGCTTGGAGCCGCCGCGCGGGTTCTGCGGGATGCAGCAGGCCTTGACGGGCTTGTCCGGGTGGCGCTCGGAGAACCAGGTCTCGGTCCACTCCCAGACGTTGCCTGCCATGTCGAACAGACCGTAGCCGTTGGGGGGAAACATCCCCACCGGGGTGGTCCCCTCGAGGCCGAGGGGGCGATCGTGCTGCCACGGAAACTCGCCCACCCAGAAGTTGGCGAGCATCTTGCCCTCGGGTCGCAGCTCGTCGCCCCAGATGTAATCGGCCCCCTCGATCCCGCCGCGGGCGGCGCGCTCCCATTCGGCCTCGGTGGGCAGGGCCTTGCCCGCCCATCGCGCGTAGGCCTCGGCGTCCTCGTAGGCGACGTGCAGCACCGGGTGGGTATCCCCCGCGATCGCGGACCCGGGGCCGAAGGGATGACGCCATGAGGCCCCCGGCACGTAGGCCCACCAGTTGCGCCAGTCGGCGATGTTCACCTGGCCTGCGGGCTTGCGAAAGACCATCGAGCCTGGCACCAGCAGCTCCGGCTTGGCCCCCGGGTAGTGAGCCGGGTTGAGGGGGCGCTCGGCGACCGTCACGTAGCCCGTCTCCTCCACGAAGCGCGCGAAGGCGGCGTTGGTCACGGTGGTGGCGTCCATCCAGAAGCCGTCCACGTACACCGGCTGAGCGGGAGCCTCCTCGGGGTAGTGGCGATCGGACCCCATCGTGAAAGTACCGGCCGGCACCCAGACCATCCCGGCGTCGGGAGGATCGCCATGCGAAGGGCGTGAGTTCGGCGTGTTGACCTGCATAGCCCCTCCTCGGGGAATCGCGAAAGATGGCGCGCTCAGGCGCTCCTGCGCCCGTTCCCATCCATGGGGCAAAGGGGGCGAAAGGGCCTCGTACACACTCGACGAATCGCTTCGCGGGGGCGCACGAAGGCCCTCTTTTATTACTATTGCAAATGAGAATGACTTGCATTATCATGAGCGCGCTTGCCCGGTTCGGGCTCACGCCGCCCCTTTCGAGCCCCTTCGGAGATGGACCCACGATGCCCCGCACACCTGAGACGCACCGCACTGAACGCCTGAACGCGACCATCCGGCACCTGCCCTCGCTCCTCGCGCTCGGGGCCGTGCTTGCGAGCGCCCCCGTCCTCGCCAAGCCCGCGAGCGCAGCCCCCGAAGACGACGTGCACCGCCTGAACGAGATCGTCGTGACCGGCACCCGCACCGAGCGCCGGGTGGGCGATGCCCCGGTCGCCACCGAGGTGATCCGCCGGTCCGAGATCGAAGCCTCGGGCGCCCGGACCGCCGCCGAACTCCTGAGCGCCCATGTGGGCCTCGACGTGACCAGCTCGCAGTTCGGCCAGGGGATCCGCATCCAGGGCCTCGACCCCGAGCACGTCCTGGTCTTCGTGGACGGCAAGCGCGTCAGCGGCCGCAGCAACGGGGTGGTCGACCTCAGCCGCTTCTCGGCCGCCGAGCTCGAGCGCATCGAGATCGTGCGGGGCGCCTCGTCGGCCCTCTACGGCTCGGAGGCCATGGGCGGGGTCATCAACCTCATCACCCGGCAGGCCAAGCAGCCCCTCTCCTTCGAGACCCGCGCCATGTATGGCGGCCTCAACACCGTCGATTTGAGCGGCAACCTGGGCACCCGTCAGGGCGCCTGGGATCACCTCATCACGACCCGCTTCCAGCGCCGGGACGCCTTCGACCTGCGGCCCGAGACAATCGGCACCACCGGCAACGCGTTCCAAGAGATCAACCTGGGCGATCGCCTGGACCTGCGCCTCTCGGAGACCCTCTCGCTCAAGGGCCAGCTCAGCTACCTCAACCGCGAGCAGCACGGGGTCGACTCCAACGACGCGGGGGCCGTCTTCGACCGCACCACCCGCACCGAGAACTTCTCGGGCTCGCTCGAACCCGAGTGGATCCTGAGCGACACCTCCAAGCTGCGCGTGACGGGCTACTACAACCTGTTCCGCGACCAGTTCCTGCAGGACCAGCGCAACGCGACCGCCCTCGACCAGTACCAGGAGACCCGCGACCAGCTCTTCCAGCTCGGCACCCAGCACGAGGCGCTCCTCGGCGATCGCCACCGCCTGACCACCGGCGCAGAGATCGCCTACGAGCAGCTCGACACCGAGCGCCTTGCGAGCGGCACCGGCAACCGCGTGCGCGGCGCCCTCTACGCCCAGGACGAGTGGACGCTGCTCGACGCCCCGCGCCTGATCCTGGTGCCCGGCCTGCGCGCCGACCAGGACTCGCGCTACGGCAATACCCTCAACCCCAAGATCTCGGCGCGCCTGGACCCGCTCGACACCCTCACCCTGCGCGCGAGCCACGGCTACGGCTTCAGGGCCCCCGACTTCAAAGAGCTCGCCATGCGCTTCCAGAACCCCTCGGTGGGCTACGAGGTCGTCGGCAACCCGGCCCTCAAGCCCGAGCACGCGCGCAGCTACAACGTGGGCCTGGAGTACCGCCCCGCGAGCTGGTCGGCCTTCTCGCTGAACCTGTTCCGCAACGAGCTCACCGACATGATCCAGACCCAGCTCCAGAGCGCCAACACCGCAGGCAGCCTCTCGCAGCACCTCTACGTCAACATCGCCTCGGCCACGACCCAGGGCGTGGAGGCCTCGTGGCGCCTGCGGCCGCTAAGCGGCCTGACGCTCGAGCCCGGCTACACCTTCACCGACGCCCAGGACCTCCAGAAAGAGCGCCCCCTCTCGGGCCGCGCCCAGCACCTCGGCAGCCTGGTCGTCCAGTACCAGCACGATCCGCTGGGCCTGACCGCCTTCAGCCGGGCGACCTTCTCCGGTCGGCGCCCCTTCTATACCGACGGCAACGGCAACGTCGTCGAGCAAGCCATCTGGACGCCCCAGTACGCGACGCTCGATCTGCGCGTGTCGAAGACCGTCACCTCCCAGGTGAGCCTCTTCGTCCAGGGCCAGAACCTGCTCGACGCCTGGGACCCGCTCTACTTGCCCCTCCAACCCCGCACCATCCTGGGTGGCGTCTCGGCGCGCTTCTAGCGCCCGCCCCCTTTTCTGGAGACAGCACGATGATCCGATCCGCCCTACTGCCTTCGCGCGCCGTGGCCCTCGCCTCGGCCCTCTTGCTCAGCCTCGCCGGCTGTGCCCCCAGCCTCGCGCCCAACCAGACCGGCCAGAACACGGCCGGCAACAACGCCGGCGGCACCGACCAAGACAAGAGCAGCACCCAGACCGACGCCAACGGGCTCTCGACGACGCGGATCAACGCGCCGTCGGACACGGAGTGGACCTACTACGACTTCGACGCCAAGCGCGTGGTCGAAGCCTCGAGCCCCAGCTGGGACCTGGCCTTCCAGACCACCAACATCAAGAGCAACGGCGGCATCAACGGCACCGGCGGCGTGAAGGTCGCGCGGCTGAGCGCCGACTTCGACGGCCTCAAGGACGCGCCGGCGAGCGGCTACAAGACGGACGCCGAGGACTCGGACGATGCCGACACCAAGCCGGACTACGCCTTTGCGACTGACGGCGGGTGGTACGACTACAACAGCACGACGCACGTCGTCACGCCCAAGAACGTCGTCTACGTCGTTCGCACCACCGAGGGGCGGTACGTCAAGCTCCAGATGACGAAGTACTACGACGACGCCGGTACTTCGCGCTTCCCCACCTTCAAGTGGGCCCAGGTGAACGCCCCCGAAGAGATCCCCGCCAACACCACGGTGGTGGATGCTTCGGCCGGCTACGCCTACGTCAGCCTCGCGAACGGCGTGGTCTCGGTGTCGGCCTCGGCGAGCAGCAACGCCTGGGACCTGGCGTTCAAGGGGATGAACATCCTGACCAACAGCGGCACCAGCGGCGGCGGCCAGGGCGGTGCGGTCGTCGGGCCGACCACTTCGAGCTTCGACGCGCTCACCCAGGCGAACTCCTTCGGCTACGGCGCCGACACGGTGCTGCCCGCGAGCGGCGCGCCCGGCTCGGTGCCGAGCACGGGGAACGCCGTCCTGAGCGCCTGGTGGAACTACAACAGCGCGAACCACACCGTCAGCCCCAAGGACCGGGTCTACTTCGTCCGCACCGCGACCGGTGGCTACGCCAAGCTCAAGATCGAGGCTTATCTCAACAAGAGCGGCCGGTACGCCATCAAGTTCCTGCCCCTCGCCTCGACGGCGACGGTGCAGACGACCAACCTCACCGTCGACACCGCCCAGGTTTCGAGTCAGCCCCAGGCCTGGAGCTACTTCCACTTCCGCTCGGGGACCAAGACCCTCGAAGTCGCCACCGCCTCGACGCCTCCTGCTCAGTGGGACATCGCCTTCAACCGGCTCACCATCAAGACCAACAGCGGCGTCAACGCAACGAACGGCGGCAAGGCCGGAGCCGTCGAGCTCAACACCGCCGTGCTCGCGGACGTGACGAGCATCCCCGCGGGTCCCTTCCTGGCCGATGCTCCGACCGACTATTTCGTGTCGGCGAGCAGCACCGTCTCCGTGAACTTCAACCCCGCCTTCCAGCACGCCTTCCTGCACACCGGCGCCCCCGCGGTGGACCCCGGCAAGACCTTCGTTTTCCGGACGGCGGACGGCGAGTACGTGAAGCTCAAGCTTACGACCTACTCCTATAACCCCACCCCTCGTAACCTCACCTTCGACTGGTCCTTCTAGGGCCCGATCGCGACCGGGAGAGACGCTCAAATGGCGGTGATGACCCTGCATCGAACCGACACGAGGCCCAAGGCTCGCCCCTTCGGGGGAGCCGTGGCGCTCTCGGTCACGGTCCATGCAATCTTGCTCGGGGTGGCGGCGCTTGGAAATGGCCACCACGCCACTCCCCGGCCCGAGCTGGTCCCCATCGCCGTCACCCTCGCCGATCTCCCGGCCGCAAAGCCGGTCATCCCCCAGGTGAAGCCTCGGCAAGCCCCGGCACCCGCCAAGGCCCTCGCGGCCCCGCAACGGGCTGTGGCGGCCAAGGCCGCGCCGAAGCCGGTCGCGGATGCCCTCGCACCGGCAACCCCCACAGCCTCGGCCTCAACGGCGCTGCCCGTCGCCGTGGCGCTTTCGAGCGCCACGGAAGCCGCGCCCGCAAGCGATGCGTCCGCCCCCTTCAGCGACGCGATCGGGGCCTCCGGCGCGAGCGATGCGGCAGGCGAGCAGGCGAGCAGTCCCGATCTCGGATCGCTGCGCGATCGCTACCTCGCCACCCTGCGCGCGCGGCTCGAAGCCAAGAAGCGCACGCCGCGCAGCGAGCTCGAAGGTACGGTCTACGTGCGCTTCCAGGTCGCCCGCGACGGGGCGGCGACCGACATCACCCTCTTCGGCGGCTCCCGTGAGCCCGACCTGCGGGCCGCGGCCCTCGCATCCGTCAAGGCGGCCTCTCCCTTCAAGCCCTTGCCCACCGAGCTCTCGGAAGAGGCCCTGACGGTCGAGGTGCCCATCGTGTTCGAACTGGAGGACGAATGAAACCGTCAGCACTGAATCCCCGGCGCCTCGCGCGCATCCTCGCGGCGGGCCTGCTGCTCGCCGTCGCGGCCGGCCCCCTGAGCGCCACCCCCGCCCTGGCCGCCAACAAGGCCCAGGCGGCCACGACCGACAAGGCCCGCGTCGTCACGGTCGGCGGCGGCGTCACCGAGATCGCCTACGCCCTCGGCGCCGGCGCGCAGGTGGTGGGCGTCGATACCTCGAGCCTCTACCCCAAGGCGGCCACCAAGCTGCCCCAGGTCGGCTACCAGCGCATGCTCTCGACCGAAGGTGTCCTCGCCCTCAGGCCCACCCTCGCGCTCGTCAGCGAGGACGCGGGCCCTCCCGCCGCCATCGAGCAGCTCAAGGCCGCCGGCGTGAAGCTCGTCTCGGTCACCAACGATCACTCGCTCGAAGCCGCCCGCGCGCGGATCACGACCGTCGCCTCGGCTCTCGGCCGCGAGGCGGAGGGCAAGCGCCTGATCGCCACCCTGGACCGCGAGGCCCAGGCGGCCCTCGCCAAGGCCAAGGCCATGACCGCGCGCCCCAAGGTCCTCTTCATCTTCGCCCACGGCCAGAACGCGGTGAACGTCGGCGGCAAGGGCACCGCCGCCGACGAGATGATCCGCCTTGCGGGCGGCACCAACGCCCTGAACGAGTTCGGCGGCTACAAGCCCCTCACCGCCGAAGCCGTGGTCAAGGCGGCCCCCGACGTCATCCTCATCACCGCCATCGGCGCAGGCAGCCTGGGCGGGGTCGACGCCATCCTGCAACTGCCGGGCATCTCGCTGACGCCCGCCGGCAAGAACCAGCGCGTCGTGACCATGGACGACGTGGAGCTGCTCACCTTCGGCCCCCGCACGGGGCGCGCGATCGCCCAGCTCAACGCCGGCCTGATCGGGGGTAAGGCGAAATGATCTCGGCCGCCGCCTCGACGGCAAGCGTCCGCGCGATCGCCCCGGACCGTCACGGCCTGCGGGCCCGGGCCGCCCTCGTGGGCCTCACCGGGCTCCTGGTGGTCGCCGTCTTCGCGGCCATCGGGATCGGCGCACTCGCCATCTCGCCGGGACAGGCGATCGGCATCCTGGCCGAGCGCCTCGGCCTCGCGGCCTCAGGCAGCGCCGATCCGACGCTCGCAGGCGTCCTGTTCGGCATCCGCTTGCCCCGGGTCCTGCTCGCCGCCGTGATCGGCGCGGGGCTCGCTGCTGCAGGCGTCGCGATGCAGGGCATCTTCCGCAACCCCCTGGCCGACCCGGGCCTGGTCGGGGTGTCGAGCGGGGCAGCACTCGCCGCCACCGCGGCCATCGTGCTGGGGCAGGGCCTCGCCTCCCGGCTGCCCCATCCTCTCGGCCTGATGCTCACCCCCGTCGCGGCCTTCGTCGGCAGCGTGCTCACGACCTTCTTGGTCTGGCGCCTCGCCACGCGCAGCCGCCAGACGGCCCTCACCACCATGCTGCTCGCGGGCATCGCGATCAACGCCATCGCGGGAGCCGGCACCGGCATCCTCACCTACATGGCGAGCGACCCGCAGCTGCGTAACGTCACCTTCTGGTCCATGGGCAGCCTGAACGGGGCGACCTGGACCACCCTGGGCATCGTCACCCCCTTCGTGGGCCTCACGCTCATCGGGTTGCCCTGGGTCGCGCGGGCCCTCAACGTCATGGCGCTTGGCGAGGCCGACGCACGCCACCTGGGTATCGCCGTCGAGCGCATCAAGCGCCTGACGATCGTGCTCGCGGCCCTCGCCGTGGGCGCAAGCGTCGCCATGGTCGGCATGATCGGCTTCATCGGCCTGGTCGCACCTCACCTGGTCCGCCTGATGCTCGGGCCCGACCACCGCGTCCTCTTGCCCGGCGCAAGCCTCGTCGGCGCCACCCTCCTGGTGCTCGCCGATTTGGCCTCGCGCGTGGTGGTGGCCCCCGCCGAGCTGCCCATCGGGATCCTCACGGCGTTCCTCGGCGGCCCCTTCTTCCTCTGGCTCCTCTTGAGGGCGCAGAACGGAGCGACCCGATGATCCAGGCCACCGGCATCACCGTCCGAGCGAAGCAGCGCTGCTTGCTCGAAAACGTCTCCCTCGAAGCGCAGCCCGGCGAGCTGCTCGTCATCCTCGGCGCCAACGGGGCGGGCAAGAGCACCCTGCTCAAGACCCTCTCGGGCGAGCGCCGTCCGGAAAACGGCGAGATCCGCATGGCGGGCAAGATGCTCGACGCCTGGAGCATCGGCGAGCAAGCGCGCATGCGCGCCTTCGTCGCCCAGGAGTCCCCGCTCGACTTCCCCTACCGCGTGCTGGAGGTCGTGCTCATGGGTCGGACCCCGCACGTCGTTCGCCGCGAAGGCGAAAGCGACCGGGTCATCGCGACCCGGGCCCTCGAAGCCGTTGGCCTCGAAGGCTTCGAGGACCGCCGCTACCCTTCCCTCTCGGGAGGCGAGCGCCAGCGCGTGCACCTGGCCCGGGCCCTGGCTCAGGTCTGGGAGCCCTCGCAGGAGCGCTACCTCCTGCTCGACGAGCCCACCTCGTGGCTCGATCTGGCCCACCAGCACCAGGCCCTCCAGCTGGCCCGGCGCTTCACCCGCGAGGGCGGCGTCGCCGTCGCGGTCCTCCACGACCTCAACCTGGCCGCGCAGTACGCCGACCGGATCCTGCTGCTCAAGGCAGGGCGGCTCCTGGCCTGCGGCGCGGTGCGCGAGGTCCTCACCCCCGAAAACATCCGCGGCACGTACGGTGTCGAAGCCGCCGTGATCCCGCATCCTCACCTTGACGTTCCCCTCATCGTGCCGCTTGCCGGACACGACCTCCACGAAAGCGAGAACCCCCATGTCAAGCCAACTGACCCTCGACCCCTCCAATCTGCTTGAGCGCTGGGCGGCCCTGCGTGAGGCCGAGCCCCGCCTGCGCCAGCGCGACGCCGCGAAGCGCCTCGGCGTGAGCGAGGCGGAAATCATCGCCGCACAGCTCGGCGCTGCCGCCGTGCGCCTTACGACCGACTGGCCCGCCATCTTCGAGGGGATCGCAACCCTCGGCCCCGTGATGGCCCTGACCCGCAACGACCACGCCGTGATCGAGAAGACCGGCCCCTACGCCGTGGCCCAGTTCCATGGCCGGGTCGGCACCGTCCTCGGTGAAGAGATCGATCTGCGCATCTTCCTCTCGCGCTGGCACGTGGGCTTCGCCCTGGTCGAGGAGACCCCCCGCGGCACCCGCCGCAGCCTCCAGTTCTTCAACCAGCAGGGCGAGGCCGTCCACAAGGTCTTCCAGACCGGCGAGACCGAGATCGAAGCCTTCGACGCGCTGATCGCGCGCTTCAAGAGCGCCGAGCAGCACCACGATCTCGCCCTCTCGCCCAAGGCCGCCCCGAAGGCCGAGAAGCCGGACGCCGAGGTAGACGTCGAGGCCCTGCGCAAGGGCTGGGAAGGCCTCCAGGACACCCACGACTTCGTGAACCTCCTCAAGGAGACCGGCGTGTCGCGCACCCAGGCCATGCGCCTGGTCGGCCACGAGTGGGCCCGGCCCGTGGGCGTGATGAGCCAGCGCCAGGCCTGCGAGACCGCCGTCGCCACCCAGCTGCCCATCATGGTCTTCGTCGGCAACCCCGGCATGATCGAGATCCACACCGGCCCCATCAACAAGCTGGTGCAGATGGAGACCTGGTTCAACATCCTCGATCCCGGCTTCAACCTGCACCTCGACGAGGCCGGCGTGACCCACGCCTGGGTGGTCCGCAAGCCCACCCGCGACGGCATCGTCACCAGCCTCGAGCTGTTCGACGCCGAGGGCGAGGTGGTCGCGCTCTTCTTCGGCAAGCGCAAGCCCGGCAACCCCGAGCTCGAAGCCTGGCGCGAGGTGGCCGCGAGCCTGCCGACCCTCGTCGAATAAGCGCATCTCCTGCCTGTGCCCCCGGAGCGATCGCTCCGGGGGCCTTTTCATTGGCAAGCAACCCTTGACCTTCCCCCCAGCAGGAAGGTTTAGGCTGAGGGCGCTCCCAAGCGCTGTACGAAAGGAAGCCCTCATTATGGAACGCTCAAGCGCCTCTGCCACCCTCGCCATCGAGGGGATGAGCTGCAAAAACTGCGTGGCCCACGTCGAGGAAGCCCTGGCCGAGTTGCCCGGCCTCGAAACCGCCACCGTGGACCTCGCGAGCAAGCAAGCCCATGTCCGCTTCGATCCCGCCGCCCTCTCGGTCGAGCGGATCGTGGAAGCGATCGAAGCCCTCGACTACCAGGCGACCCCCCTCGCGTAAGCGCGATCGCCAGTTCGTTTCGCGCGACCAACGATTTGGTCGGGAACAAACCAGGCGCTTTGACGGTCAACCTACTAAGCTCTATAGTAGGTCGCACGACCGCCTCATTTCAGGAGAGAAACCGATGCCGATCCAGAATGTGCCTCGCCTCATGTTTTCCGCCCTGTTCGCCGGGGCCGTGATCGCCTCGCTCGGCGCGCTGCCGGCGAGCGCTCACACGCATGGCGACGGCCACGCCGCCCACCAAGCCCCCCAACGCGCGGCGCTTGCACCCAAGGCCATCGCCACCACCACGCTCAAGGTCGATTCGCAGCAGCTCCGCCTCCAGTTGCTCGACGCGCGGGCCTACTTCAAGAAGATGCATGAGGCCCACCCCGATCACCCGGGCATCCCCACCCACCAGCTGAGGGCCCAGGGCCTCGCCAAGGGTTCCAAGGCCGACATCAAGGCCCTTCACGTCGTCGCCCCGAACGGCCAGAAGGTCGAGGCCTACCTGCGGACCGAGAGCGGTCGCCAGGTGGCGGATCTCGAACTCACGACGAAGGGTCGCTATACCTTCGAGCTTTCGGCGCCAAATGGTACGATCAGCCGCTGGAGCCACACCCTCGAAAAGTAAAACCCATCGCTCACGATAAGGAACCACCATGAGGCCCAGGAACTTTGCATGGTTATTCTTGCTCGGCTTGCTGAGCATGACGGCGCCGGCGCTGGCGCACGGGGGCGAGGCTCACGACGAGCCGCCCGCCGCCCCGGCAAGCGCCACCACGCAAGCGACCGTGGCCTCCTACGCGGAGTCGGAGAGCTTCGAGCTGACGCTCAAGTCGCCGCCGCTCGCGGCGAAGCGACACGAGACGATCAAGCTCTTGCTCGCCGACTATCAGACGAACCAGCCTATCGAAGGGGCGACGCTCGAACTGGAGTTCTCGGGCCCCTCGACGGTGACGACCAATGCCACCCCCACCGCCGAGAAGGGGATCTACCTCGCCTCCTTGGAGCTGCCCGAACCCGGCTCCTACCAGCTGGTCGCGAGCATCACCCACGGGGATCAGGCCGACCTCCTGACGGTGGACGAAATCCAGGTGGCGAGCGCCGCAAGCGGCACGGGCGCGCCGAGCCGAACGCCGCTCCTCGCCGGGCTGGGGGCCTTGGCCGTGCTCGGTGCGGGCGGCTTGCTGCTCGCGCGGCGCCGCTTCGGCCCCACCGCCGTCGCGGGCCTGCTCACCATCACTCTTCCGCTCGGCATGGCGAACGAAGTGCGGGCCCACGCCGGTCATGACCATGAGGAGGCGATGGCTGCCCCCGTGGCGGTGGGAGCGCCGATCCCGCTGGCCAAGGAAAGCCAGTTCCTCCTCGGCATCCGGACCGTCCCAGCCGCCGAGCGACAGGTCGCCCAGCGCACGACCCTGCTGGGCCGACTGGAGCCGCCCACCCGCCAGATCGTTGCCCTCCATGCACCGCAGGCAGGCCGCATCGCGACCCGCGAGGTGGCCGACGTGGGCGATCGCGTCCGCAAGGGCCAGGTCCTGGCGGTGGTCGAGCAGGTCCTCTCGACGAGCGAGCAGATCCAGCTTGCGAGCGAGCGCCTGAAGTACCAGAGCGAGCTCACCCAGCTCGAAGCGAGCATCTCCCAGGCCGAGCAGGACGTCGCCAAGACCCGAGCGGACCACCAGCGGGCCCTCAAACTGCGCGACATCGTCGCGGGCAAGTCCCTGGTGGACGCCGAGATTTCCCTGCGCAAGGCCGAAGACGCCCTCAAGGGGCTCAAGGGCCAGCGCGATCGCTACGCGCGCCTCGCGCCGCCGTCGCTGGAGGCGGCCCGCCGCTTCCCGATCGTTGCCCCCTTCGACGGCGTGGTCGCCGAGGCGCACGCAACCTTCGGAGAGCAGGTCGAGCCCAGCAAGCTGCTCTACCGGGTGGTGGATCCCCGCACCCTCTGGATGGTCGCGGACGTCTACGAGCGCGATCTCGCCAAGGTGAGCCGCGCCAAGCGCGGGGTCCTCACGGTCGAAGCCCTACCCGGCGAGAAGTTCCAGGCCCGCCTCTCCAGCATGGGGACCCTGCTCGACGAGCAGACCCGGACCCTGAAGGCGCGCTTTCTGGTCGACAACGCCCAGGACAAGCTCAAGGGCGGAATGTTCGGCCGCCTCGCGGTGGAGGTCGGCGGCAACGCCCGCGTGACCGCCGTGCCGGCCTCGGCCCTCGCCGAACTGAACGGCAAATCGGTGGTCTTCGTCCGCGTCTCCCCCGAAACCTTCGCCGCGCGCGAGGTCGTCCCGGGCAGCAGCGACGGGGGCTGGGTGGCACTCGAAGGCGTGAAAGCCGGTGAGCGGGTGGTGACCGAGGGCGTCTACCAGCTCAAGTCCACCGCCGAGAAGGGGCCGGCCCGCAGATGATCAACGCCATCCTGCGCTTCTCCCTCAAAAATCGCTTCCTGGTCATCGCCCTGGCTGCACTGGTGCTGGTCTACGGCACCATGACCCTGCTCAAGCTACCCGTCGACGTCTTCCCCGACCTCAACCGGCCGACCGTCACCATCATGACGGAGGCTCCCGGCCTCGCGCCGGAAGAGGTCGAAACCCTGGTGACCATGCCCCTCGAGACCGCCATGAACGGGGCCCCCGGGGTCAACCGGGTGCGCTCGAGCTCGGGCATCGGGCTCTCGGTCATCTACGTGGAGTTCGACTGGGGCACCGACATCTACAAGGACCGCCAGATCGTCTCCGAGAAGCTCCAGATCGCCAAGGAGCGCCTCCCCGACACCGTCACCCCGGCCATGGGCCCCATCGCCTCGATCATGGGCGAGATCATGCTGATCGGGATGAGCTCGGAGACCATGGACCCGATGGAGGTGCGGACCTGGGCGGACTGGGTGGTGCGCCAGCGCCTGTTGACCATTCCCGGCGTCGCCCAGGTCGTCAACATCGGGGGCGGGGTGCGGCAGTACCAGGTGCAGGTGAGCCCCGCGCGCCTCAAGCAGTACGGCTTCAGCCTCGAAGAGGTCGAGAAGGCCGTCTCGGGGAGCAACCAGAACACCACCGGCGGCTTCGTCGAGCGGCGAGGCCAGGAGTTCATGATCCGGAATATGGGCCGTGCCGCCTCCCCGGCCGATATCGAGGCGACGGTGGTCGGGGTGCGAAACGGGGTGCCCGTCACCCTGGCGCAGGTGGCCGAAGTGCGCTTCGCCCCCATGATCAAGCGCGGGGACGCGTCGGTGAACGGCCGGCCCGCCGTGATCCTGAGCGTGCAAAAGCAGCCGGGCGCCAACACCGTCGCGCTCACCGAGCAGATCGATCACGTGCTCGCCGACCTCAAACGGACCCTCCCCTCGGAGATCGCCCTCAACGGCGACCTGTTCCGCCAGGCCCGCTTCATCGAGGCGTCGGTGGCCAACGTCGAGGAAGCCCTGCGCGATGGGGCGATCCTCGTGCTCATCGTGCTCTTCCTCTTCCTCTTGAACTTCCGGACGACCTTCATCACCCTGACGGCCATCCCCCTCTCGTTCGTCGTGACCTTCCTGTTCATGAAGGCCTTCGGGATCTCGGTCAACACCATGACCCTCGGGGGCCTTGCGATCGCCATCGGCGAGCTGGTGGACGACGCCATCGTGGACGTGGAGAACATCTTCCGTCGATTGCGCGAGAACCGTCAGCTTCCCGACCCGAAACCCGCGCTGCAAGTCGTCTACGAGGCCTCCAGCGAGATCCGCAACTCGATCGTCTTCGCCACCGTCATCGTGGTGCTGGTCTTCGTGCCGCTGTTCGCCATGGGCGGCATTGAGGGGCGCATGTTCGTGCCCCTCGGGATCGCCTACATCGTCTCCATCCTGGCGTCCCTGTTCGTCTCCATCACCGTCACCCCCGCGCTCGCCTCCTACCTCCTGCCCAACATGAAGGCGACCGGGCAGCACCAGGACGGCTGGCTGGTCCGCCAGCTGAAGCGCGTCAACGCCTGGATCCTCGAACGTACCCTGCGGCACCCCAAGCCGGTGCTCGTGGTCGCAGGCACGCTGGTGGTCATCGCCGGTGCGACCGTTCCCTTCTTCGGGCGCGAGTTCCTGCCCCCCTTCAACGAGGGGACGGCGACCGTGAGCGTCATGGCCCTGCCCGGGACCTCCCTGAGCGAGTCCAACCGCATGGGGGGCATCGCCGAGCGCGAGATCTTGAAGGTCCCGGAGGTCCTCTCAGTCGGTCGCCGGACCGGCCGCGCCGAGATGGACGAGCACGCCGAGGGGGTCCACTCCTCCGAGATCGACGTGGACCTCAAGGCGTCCGGGCGCTCGCGCCAGGCCGTGCTGGACGACATCCGCGATCGGGTCAAGGCCATTCCGGGCGTCTCGGTCAGCGTCGGGCAACCCATCGCCCACCGGCTGGATCACCTGCTCTCGGGCATCCGCGCCCAGATCGCCGTCAAACTCTTCGGCCCAGACCTCGACGTGCTCAGGGCCAAGGCAATGGAGATCGAGGAGGCCATGGCCCACGTGCCGGGCGCCGTGGACGTCCAGACCGAAAAGCAGGTCCTCGTGCCTCAGCTCAAGATCGAGGCCGACCGCGAAGCGGCCGCGCGCTATGGCATCCAGCCCGGCGCCCTGACCGAGATCCTCGAGACCGCCCTCAACGGCCGCGTCGTCTCGCAGGTGCTGGAGGGCCAGCGCACGTTCGATCTGCTCGTACGGTTCGACCAGTCGGCGCACGACAGTCCCCAGGCCATCGAGGAGGCCCTGATCGACACGCCGAGCGGTCAGAAGATCCCGCTCGCCGCCGTGGCACGGGTCGTCGAGACCAAGGGCCCGAACCTCATCAACCGGGAGAACGTGCAGCGCCGGATCGTCGTCCAGGCCAACACCTCGGGGCGCGACCTGGGAGCGGTGGTCAAGGACATCCAGCAGGCGATCGCCTCCAAGGTCGAGCTGCCCCAGGGCTACTTCATCACCTACGGCGGTCAGTTCGAGAGTCAGCAAGAGGCCTCACGCCTCATCGGCGTGCTGGGCATCGCCTCCTTGCTCGGGATCTTCATGGCCCTCTTCCTGCACCTGCGCTCCGCCAACCTGGTCCTCCAGATCATGCTGAGCATCCCCATGGCGCTCATCGGGTCGGTGGCGGCCATCCTCCTGACCGGCCGGGTCATGTCGGTGGCCTCGCTGGTGGGGTTCGTGACCCTGGCGGGCATCGCGAGCCGCAATGGGATCATGATGATCTCCCACTACCTGCACCTGATGCGGGAAGAGGGCGAGGACTTCACCCGCCAGATGATCGTGCGCGGCTCGCAAGAGCGCCTGGTGCCCGTGCTCATGACCGCCTCGACGGCCATGCTGGCGCTGATCCCCATCGCCCTCTCCGCGGGCGAGCCGGGCAAGGAGATCCTCCAGCCGGTGGCCGTCGTCATCCTGGGCGGGTTGCTCTCTTCGACCCTCTTGAACTTCATCGTCGTTCCCCCCGTCTTCTACCTGTTCGGGCGCAAGGCCGCCGCGCGCGTCCTCGCCCACGAAGCAAAGGAGCCCTTCCATGATCAAGCTGCCCCTCGCCCTGGCCACGGCCCTGACGTTCAGCCTGGCGGTGCTGCCGGCCTCGGCGCATAGCGGCCACGAGCACCAGGCCGTCGAAGCCGGCGATCACGCGCACCACGCCCCGCACGGCGGCGCGGTGAGGACGGTCGGCAAGTACCACTACGAGCTACTCGCCAAGACAGATAAGCTCCAGGTCTTCCTGCTGGATGACACCCTGAAGCCCCTGCCGACGGCAGGGATCACCGGGCAGGCCATCGTGCAGGTGCCCGGCAAGGGCAAGCAAACGGTGACGCTCTCGCCGAAGGGCGATCGCTTCGAGGGCGCCGCCACCCTCGCCGGGACCAAGACCTTCGTCGCGATCGTGAGCCTCAAGCTGGACGGCAAGAACCAGAGCGCCCGCTTCAAGTACCAGCTGTAACAGCGCGCCGTGCCAAGACGCCGCTGCGAGAGGTCCTTCATGCTTCGCCCCACCGCCGCTTTGCTCGCCCTCGCCCTGGCCTTTTCGGCGACGCCCGCTCGGGCGCTCGCTCCGATCGGCCTGGACGAAGCCGTGAAGCAGGCCCTTGCCCAAAACCCCCAGCTCATGGCCGCCGAGCGCCAGGTCGAAGCGGCCCAGGCGCGCGAAGTCCAGGCCGCGGCCCTGCCGAACCCCAACCTCAAGCTCTCGGCCGACTCCATCCGGCTCGGCAGCAGCGGCGGCGATTACAAGGCAGGGCTCAGCCAGCCCCTCTTGCTCGGCGGGCAACGCGCGGCGCGCACCGAAGTGGCCAAGCTCGACAAGGCGCTCGCCGAGTTCGAGCGCGCGGTCCTGCGCCAGGACCTCGAAGCCCGGGTCAAGGAGGCCTACGCCCGCGTCCTCTTCGAGCAAGAGGGCCTGGCGTTCGCCAAGGGCAACGCCGACGCGGCGCAGGCCCACCTGCGGGCGAGCCAGATCCTCGTCAAGGCGGGTGAGGTGCCCCAGGTCGAGGCGTTGCGCGCCGAGCTGGACCTCAGCCGTGCGCAGCGAGCGGTCGCCTCAAGCGAGGGCCGGGTCGCCGACGCCCTGGGACGCCTCAACGTCCTCTTGGGGCGCAAGGCCGAAGAGCCCCTCGCGATCCAGGCGCTGCCCATCCCCAAGCTCACGAGCCTGCCGCCCGTCGCGCAGCTCGTCGCGACCAGCCTCGAACGACGCCCTGAGCTGAGCCAGGCGGAGGCGAACGTTCAGCGCGAGACCCTCCTGCGCCGGGTCGCCCTCTCGGGTATGTGGACCGGCGCCGAGATCGAGGTCGGAGGCGGGCTCTCGGACGGATCGCCCGCCATCGGCGCCTCGCTCACCCTGCCCATGCCCTTCTACCGGCAGCAAGGCGAAGTCGCCGAGGCGGAGGCCAACCGGGCCCGCGCCGAGGCCCAGCGGGACCAGCTGCGCAACGAGATCTCGCTCGAAGTGGCGCGCGCCCACCGCGAGGCGACCTTGGCAGCAGACCAGGCGGGACGCTACCAGCAGGCCTATCTCCCGCAGGCCGAGCGCCTTCTGGACAACGCCCAGCGCCGCTTCAGGGCCGGCGAGGGCAGCGGGCTCGAAGTCATCGAGGCCCGGCGGGCGCTCTTCGAAACCCAGACGGGCTACCAGCAGGCGCTGCTCGACTTTCGCCTTGCGATCGCAAGCCTCGAACGGGCGACGGGAAGCGAGCTTACGCGCTGAACGCGGTAGGATGGAGGCACCATGGCACCGAACGATTTTGACGGCGGATCCTTTCATCCAGGCAAACCGGGGCTGAAGAAGCTGCTCGGCGAGCTGGAGGCCGACATCATGCAGCTCGTCTGGGCGCATGAGGCGGACGCGGTGACGGTCCGCGAGATCCACGAGCGCCTCCAGGAGACGCGCCGCATCGCCTACACGACCGTCATGACCGTCATGGGCAACCTGGCAAAGAAGGGCCTGCTCAGCGTCGAACCGGTGGGCAAGGCCTACGCCTACCGCCCGACCCAGTCGTACGAGCAGTTCACCGAGGGGGCCGTCTCGCGGATCGTCGAGGAGCTGCTCAAGGACTTCACCAACCCGGCGATCGCAAGCTTCACCCGGGCCATGGACCAGCAGCGTCCATGACGGTGGCATCTTCTCGCCAAGAGCTCACGGCGCGCGGGGGCATGGCCTTGGCGGCGCTCGGCCTGCCCGCCTCTCTCATCCTCGCCGCCGGCTTCGGGCTCGTCCTGATGGCGGTCGCCGGCTGCCGGCACATGTCCCTGGAGCTCGGGGTCACAGGCGGCAGTCTCGCACTGCTCGCGGTGGGGGGCCTGGCTTCGAGCTTCCTCGGCAACCTCGTCCGCGCCCGAAGGGCCCGAAACCTCGCCGACCAGGTCTCGATCGAGGTCGAGGACGAGGAGCGGCTGCGCGTCGTAACGCGCCTCGCGGCCCGGCTGGGGGTTCCTGCCCCCTCGCTGCGAGCCGTCGTCTCGGATGCCCCCTACGCCTTCGGGGTCCTCGATCGCCCGCCGTGCATCGTCGTCTCGACCTGGGTCTTCGACCACCTGACGGATCCCGAGTGGGAGGCCCTCGTCGCACACGAGCTGGCCCACATGCGCCGAGAAGATCGCCTGTTCCGCTGGCTCGGCTCCCTGTTCTGGCGCAGCCTCAAGGGGATGCCGGGGGCGCACCGAACCTGGCAGCAGCTCGACACCGCCATGGAGGATGCCGCCGATCGCGCTGCGGGCGAGCTCCTGGGCGATGAGGCGGCACTCGCCTCTGCGCGTCGGAAGTTCCTCGCGGCAGAGGGCACGGGGACTCCGCCCGCCCAACTCCTCAAGGCCCTCGCACCCGCCCCCCTTCCGGTCCAGCTCGCGCTGGCGAGCCTCGGAGTGGTGGCCACCCTGCCGCTGCTGCCCCTCGTGGTCGTCCCGCTCTGCATGAGCTTTTGCGGGGTCTAGGAAGCCAACCGAAACCCAAGTCGCCCCGCCGGTTCACGACCACCTCGCGAACCTTCGCGCTCCGACTTTTGAAAATATTACCCGGGTAATATTGACTTCAAGAATATTACCCGGGTAATATCATGCCAGCTCATCGGAAAGGAGCATGGCATGGACACGCAACCGCACACCTACACGGCCTTCGCCGAGACGCGCCTCGTCGCCGCGGGAAGCATCGAGGACGTGGCCCTCAGGACCAAGGAATGGCTCGAAGAGGGCGGAGCCTCGGTGCTCGTCTTCGAGGACCAGACGGGCCAGCAAATCGACCTCGACCTCCGGGGCACGCACGACGAGGCCTTGGCGCGCCTTCAAGCGCATCCCTGGCTCCAGCGTCACCAAGCACCCGAGGAGAAGCGCCAGGGCCCCGGCCGTCCCAAGCTCGGCGTCACCTCGCGCGAGGTCTCGCTCCTGCCCAGGCACTGGGATTGGCTCAACGAGCAATCGGGCGGCGCCTCGGTGACCCTTCGCAAGCTCGTCGAAGAGAAGATGAAGCAGAGCCAGGGTGCGGACCGCGCCCGCAAGGCCCGCGACGCCGCCTCCAAGTTCATGTGGAGCATGGGCGGCAACCTGCCCGACTTCGAAGAGGCCTCGCGCGCCTTCACCCGCAAGGAATACGCGCGCTTCGACCAGCTGATCGAGGCGTGGCCCGAGGATATCCGGGCGTACATGCGAAAGCTCGTCTCCACGGCCGCTCACGCCGAAGAGGAGGTGGCAGGTGAACGCTAAGGAAACCCTCAAGGCCGACTACCGACACAACTGGCCCAAGCTCCGCAAGATGGGCGTGTACCAGATCAAGAACCAGGTGAACGGCAAGGTCTTCCTCGCGGCGAGCCTGAACCTGGAAGGCACGGTCGAACGCGATCGCGCCTGGCTGCCCCGAGGCGGCCACACCAACCACAAGCTCCAGCAGGACTGGAAGGCGTTCGGCGCGGACGCCTTCACCTTCGAGATCCTGGAGACCCTGACCCCGACGGACGAGCCGCGCGATTACGCGGCCGAGGCCGCGCTCTTGCTCGAAGCATGGAAGGCGCAGCTCGAACCCTACGGCGACAAGGGCTACCTTCCGCCGCCCCGGCGATAGCCCCACCTCACAGGAGATTCCTCATGTCGAAATCCCCCAAGAGCCCCGGCATGCTCTTCATCTTCATCACGGTACTGCTGGACATCATCGGGATCGGGATCGTCATTCCCATCACCCCGCAGCTCGTCTCCCAGTTCGTGGGCGGCGACCTCTCGGACGCCTCGCGCTACTATGGGCCCGCGATCGCGCTCTACACCGCGATGCAGTTCCTCTGCGCCCCGACACTCGGTGCGCTCTCCGATCGCTTCGGGCGCAAGCCGATCCTCTTGCTCTCGCTCGTGGGCACGAGCCTCGCCTATCTCATGACGGCCTTCGCGCCCAACCTCGCTTGGCTGTACGCCGCCCGCATGCTGGGCGGCGTGGCAGGGGCCAGCATGACGGTCGCCTCCGCCTACATCGCGGACGTCAGCGCGCCGGAGCGCCGTGCGCAGAACTTCGGGATGCTCGGAGCCGCCTTCGGGATCGGCTTCATCATTGGGCCGGCGCTCGGCGGCGCCTTGGGGCATTTCAGCCTCCACCTCCCCTTCTTCGTCTCGGCGGCGGTGTCGCTGATCAACTTCGTTTACGGCCTCGTCGCGCTCCCCGAGTCGCACCGTTTGGAGAACCGGCGCGCCTTCACCTGGGCCAAGGCGAACCCTCTCTCCTTCGTGCCGCTGCTGCGCAAGTACCCCCAGATCATGGGGATGGCGACGTCCCTCCTCTTGGTGGGCCTCGCCCAGCAGTGCCAGCAGAGCAACTGGGTGCTCTTCACCAGCCTGCGCTTCAAGTGGTCACCGGCAGAGAGCGGCGTCTCGCTCGCGCTGGCGGGCCTCTGCATGGTCCTGGTCCAGGGCGGCCTGATCCGGCTGGTCCTGCCCAAGCTCGGCGAACGGCGGGCGATCCTGTACGGGCTCGTGCTCTTCGGCGGGTCGATGGTGCTCTTCGGCCTCGCGAGCAAGGGTTGGATGATGTACGCGGTCACGGTGGTGTCGAGCCTGTCGGCGATCGCAGGCCCTGCGACCCAGGGCCTCATCTCTCGCCAGATCGGCCCGGACGAGCAGGGTGCCGTCCAAGGGGCGCTGACCAGCCTCACGAGTCTTACGGGCATCGTCGGCCCCGTCGTGGCCAATCAGCTCTTCGCCACCTTCACGGCGGCCTCGGCTCCGGTCAAGATCCCGGGCATCGCCTTCTTCTTGGGTGCTCTTCTCATCGGGCTCGCGTTCCTGAACATGCTGCGCGTCTTCGCGAAGCACCCGGTGCCTGCCACAGCGGCGCAGCCCGCCCAGGTGTGAGGTGATCTAAAGCAAGAACAACCCACCCACCACGACCAGCGCAACGCCAACGATTTGCTTGGCGCTGAGCGTCTCCTTGAGGCCGAAGACGCCGATCAGCATCGTGACGACCGGTGCCGCGCTGAACAGGAAGGGGAAGACCCGCGACACGTCGGCGCGCTGCAAGAGCAGGTAGTAGCAATACTGCGCCAACAGCATCGAGGTGACGCCGCTCGCCAGGAACAGACCGATGGCGAGCGGCGGCAGCTCGCGGATCAGGCGGGTGCCCTTGCCGATGGTCAGCGCGAGCGGGATGGCGATCGCCGAGACCCCCACCGTCCGGATGGCGATCCCGACGAGGGGCGAGGCCGAGAAATGCGTGAGCGCCAGCTTGTCGAAGATGGGGATGAGGCCCCACAGGAAGATGGTGACGAGCGTCAGGGCGATGGTGGGAAGGCTCATGGGGACTCCGGGCGATGAGGGGACCATGGGATACGGTACGCTCCCAAGCACGCAACGATCAATCCCGCATCAAGCTTTTGGCGCCTTCGTGCCTGGAAACTCCCCGCGCGATCGCTATGCTGATCGGGCGAACCCTCATAACAAGGGAGGAAGGCATGGACCACGAAGCGCCCACCACGCGCCGCGACTTCTTCCGGCTGGCGAGCGTCCTCGGCGCGGGGCTCGCCCTCTCGGCCTGCATGCCCAAGGAGGGCGTCGGCGGCGCCAAGGCCCTGGCGGCGAGCGAGGCCCCGGTGAAAGCGGACGTCGAAGAGGTCCTGCCGGTCGAGGACCTCATGCGCGAGCACGGCATCCTGCGCCGGATCCTGCTCATCTACCGCGAGGCCGAAAAGCGCCTGTTCGCAAGCCAAGACGTCGATCCCAAGATCCTCACCGGCTCCGCCGAGATCATCCGGCGCTTCATCGAGGAGTACCACGAGAAGCTCGAAGAGGATTACCTCTTCCCCCACTTCGAGCGCGCCGGCAAGCTCACCGACCTGGTCAAGGTCCTGAAGCAGCAGCACGAGGGCGGACGCCGCCTGACCGCCGAGATCCTCGCCCAGGCGACGAAGGCGGCGCGCGTCTCGGAGGCCCGCCGCTCGCTGGCTGATGCCCTGCATGCGTTCGTGCGCATGTACGAGCCCCACGCCGCCCGGGAGGACACCGTCCTCTTCCCCGCCTTCCGCAGCGTGGTGACGCCCAAGGAGTACGACCAGTACGGCGACATCTTCGAGGACAAGGAGAAGGCGCTCTTCGGCACCAACGGCTTCGAGAACATGGTGTCGCAGGTGGCGGACCTCGAGAAGGCCATGGGGCTGTACGAGCTCTCGCAGTTCACCCCGCGATGACCTTCGACCTCTGGGTGTTGCTGGTCGCCGTGCTGGCCGGCGGCGTCGCCGCCATCTCGGGCTTCGGCATCGGCAGCCTGCTCACCCCCTTGCTGGTCCTCCAATTGGACACCAAGCTCGCGGTCGCCGTGGTGGCGATCCCCCACGCCGCGGCGACCGCCTACCGCTTCTGGCTCCTGCGCGCGCACCTGGACCGCGGGGTGCTCGCAGGCTTTGGCGTCAGCAGCGCCATCGGGGGGCTTCTCGGCGCGGTGCTCCACGCCTACGCGCCGGTGCGGGCCCTCACGCTGGTCTTCGGGCTCCTGCTCGTCTTCGTGGGGGCGAGCGGCCTGAGCGGCCTCGCCGAGCACCTGCGCTTCCGGGGGCCCTGGGCCTGGGGGGCCGGTGCCCTCTCGGGCCTGCTCGGCGGCCTGGTCGGAAACCAGGGCGGCATCCGCTCGGCGGCCCTCTTGGGCTTCGACGTGAGCAAGGAAGCCTTCGTCGCCACCGCGACCGCCGTGGGGCTCTTGGTGGACGCGGCACGCTTGCCCGTCTACCTCGCCACCCAGGGGGCGGCGATCGCCGGCCAGTGGTCGCTGGTGGCGATCGCCACCGTCGGGGTCCTGGTCGGGACCGTCGCGGGCAGCCGGGTGCTGAGGCGGATTCCCGACGCCGTCTACCGCCCCATGGTCTCGGGGATCATCCTCGCGCTCGGGCTGGCCATGCTCGCGCGGGCCCTGCTTTGACTTTCACGCTTCGAGCCGCTACGATGGCGCCCGCTTGGCCGCTAGGCCGATGGTGGCAGCCCTCAGGGGATGGGGGCTTTTTCGTTTCTCGAGGAATCGGATCGTGTGGGAACTGCTCTGGGTCGGAAGCGGCGGATTCTTCGGGGCCATCAGCCGCTATGCCCTCGGGAACTGGGTCACCTCAAAGCTCGGAGCCACCTTCCCCTTCGGGACGCTCGTCATCAACCTCTCGGGCTGCTTCATCCTCGGCTTCTTCGGGACCCTCGCCCTCCAGCGCGCCACCCTCATCCCGCCTGAAGCGCGCTTGCTCATCGCCGTCGGGTTCGTGGGCGCCTACACCACCTTCTCGACCTTCAGCTTCGAGATCATCCGCCTGCTCGAAGAGAACAACCTCGTCCTGGCCCTGGCCTACGTCCTGGGCAGCGTCCTCTTCGGGCTGCTGCTGACCTACCTCGGCGTCATCGCGGCCCGCGCCCTCGGTTGAATCGGGAGGTTTCCCCATGCCCCTCCAAGGCCCCGGCAAGCTCCTCAGCGTCTACCTCGGCGAAAGCGACAAGTGGCACCACCAGCCCCTCTACATGGCCATCGTCGAGCGGGCGCGCCGCGAAGGCCTCGCCGGCGCCACCGTCATCCGGGGCGACGCGGGCTTCGGCGCCCACAGCCGGGTCCACACGGCCAACCTCCTGGCGCTCTCGGCCGATCTGCCCATCGTGATCCAGCTGGTCGACACCGCCGAGCGAATCGAGGCCTTCCGCCCGATCCTCGACGAGATGGTCCAAGAGGGCCTGGTCACCTTGCAAGACGTCGAGATCGTCTCCTACCGGCACCGCAAGGGCTGAGGCTAGCCCCCCCGGAGCGCGAGCAGGATCCCGAGCGCAGCACCGCAGGCCATCAGCCAGACCGAGCTCCATTTGAAGCGCACCAAAAGCAGGAGGCTCATAAGCGCCAGGCCGATGCTCAGCGGATCGACCAGGCTCGAACGCGCGAGCTGCCAGGTGACCGCCGCCATCAACGCGAGCGAGGCCACGTTGAGGCCATCCAGGAAGGACCCCATCGTCGGCGAGGAGCGCAGGCGCGGGATCAAGGGCGCGCTCAGGGCCACGAAGCAGAAGGCGGGCAAGAAGATGCCCAAGGTCGCGATCGCTGCCCCCGGCCCCCCGCCCAGCAAGTACCCGATGAAGGTCGCGGTGGTAAAGACCGGCCCCGGCGTCACCTGGCCCACGGCGATCGCATCGAGCAATTGCGCGTCCGTCAGCCACCCCCACCGCTGGACCAGATCGGCGCGCAAGAAGGCGAGCAGCACGTAGCCGCTGCCGAAGAGCACCGAGCCCACCTTCACGAAGAAGGCGAAGAGAGGCCACAGGCCGACCGGGGCCGCCACCGGCGCCGCTGGGACGAGGCCCGAGAAGAAGGGCAGCAGCGCGAGCTCGGCGCGCGGCAAGTCCGCTCGGCGTTCGCGCAGGCGGCACGCCAGGGCGAACGCGCCCCCCGTGCCGAAGAGGATCGCCAGCTCGTTGACGCCAAGCAGGCACAAGACCAGGGCCCCCAGGGCCGCCACCGCGAGCAGGCGCGACTTGAGGGCCGTGCGCCCCAGCCCCCACAGGGCCTGCGCGACCACGGCGATGACGACCGGCTTGACCCCAACGAGCAGGCCCGCCATGGCGGGCAGCGCTCCGAAGCGGGTGTAGAGCCAGGCGATCGCCCCCACGATCAAGGTCGCAGGGAGGATGAAGCAGGCCCCCGCGATGAGCAAGCCCCGCCAGCCGGCCACGTGGTGGCCGACGTGGATGGCAAGCTCGGTCGAGTTGGGGCCGGGGATCAGGTTGGTCGCACCGAGCAGATCCAGGAAGCGCTCGCGGCTGAGCCACCCTCGACGCCGGACGACCTCGTCCTCCATCATCGCGATGTGGGCGGCGGGGCCGCCGAAGGCCGTGGTCCCGAGTTTCAGGAAAAGAAGGGCCACCTCCAAGAGCGCGACCCGAGGCCGAGCATCCCTCATTCCCGCTCCGCGAGCCGGGCGTCCAGCGACCAGGGACCGGCCCCGACCAGCAGCAGGAAGAGCAAGCCCATGAGCATGGAGAAATCGGTGCGGGCCTCGTGGGCCATGGCCCAGAAGCCCTGATGGAGCAAGATCGGAAGCTTGGTCGTGGCGAGGGCGACCAGGATGATGGTGAGGGTCGGCAGCACGGCAAGGCGGGTCAGCAGCCCCAGGAGGATGAGGATCCCACACCCCACCTCGAAGCTTCCGACCATCGGGGCCAGCACCTCGGGCGCCGGCAACCCGATCTTGGCGAAGCGCCCGACGCCCAGTGCCGCCGGGAAGAGGAACTTCTGGATCCCCTCCGAGAGGAAGACCGCACCGACCATGAACCGGATGAGCAGCGTTGCCGCGGGCGCCTGGGTCACAAGCAATCGCATGAGGGTGAGGGGCATCCGTCAGGCTCTCCGTGTGAGGGGCGGCGCGCTCCTCATCATACCGCGCGCTCGCCCACATGCGCCGCCAGGGGCCTACTCGCCGCCCCGGCGCCAGAAGGGGCGCCAGAACCGGCCGTCCCCCGTGATCTCGCTGGGCACCTCGGACGAGGCCCCGAGACGGTTGACGCGCAGGTTGGCCGGATCGAGATAGACCCGGATCCAGGAGGTGTTGTTGCTGGTGTTGCTCTCGATGAACTTGCGGTTCGGGTCGAGGATGATCAAGAGGTAGTACTCGCCCGGAGCCAGGCCCGCCACGTCCAGATCCTGCTCCGGAACCTCGGAGCCGTAGACGTCCGCCCAGCCGCTGGAGATGCCCTGCAGGTTGGGCTGGCAGTCGGCGTAGCGCCTGACCACGCCGCCGGTGCCGTAGGGGATCGTATCGGTCATGCAGAAGCTGACCTTCTCGGCCTGGCGCACGATGGGCCCGGTGGGGCTGCCCTGCCGCAATTCGTAGTTGCAGACCGAGTCCAGGTGGGTGTGCTGGTGGGTGGGGTGATAAGTGAACTCGCCGACCATCCGGCTCTGCACGAGCTGGCCGGCGTCGTCCATGATCTCCTGACTTGCGGAGGTTTTGGAGCCCCGAGGCACCGCCCGGATCTGGAGGTGACCGGGGCCCGCGTTGCCGATGGTGTTGCTGAAGCGGAACTCGACCTTGCGGCCGTTCTGCTTGAGGTAGATCGAAGCGGCAGGGGTTGCGACCAAGTCGGGATAGCGGGAGGAAACCTCCGCGCTGATCTTGAGCAAGCCGTTCTTGGAAGAGAAGAGATCGCCGCGCTCGGCCTTGCTACAGCCGCCCAGCAGGAGCCCGGCGCCCAGCAAGGACACCACGACCTTCGAGGTCCTCATCCATGATCTCCTTCTGACGAAAGGGAATCGTTCAGGGAACCCTTCTTCCGCATCATCTAAGCGCAGAACACCCAATCATCGGAAGGAGAGAAGTGCCGAAGAATCAAGCGGTGAGCTATCAACCGACGGAAAGACCCTGGCGGAGAGCTTCTTTTCAAGGTTCTCGCGCGATGCGCTCACTTCGCGCTGAAAGATCCTCCGATGTCGGACGAGGCAGTGGCAACGACAGTAAACGCCACGGGGGCGGTGGTGCCCTGCGGCGTCTGAACGGACACCGGGCCCGTGGTGGCGCCTGCGGGCACGCGCACCGTCAACTGGGTGGTCGTGGCGGACAGCACGGCTGAGGGTACGCCGTTGAACGACACCGAGCAGTCCGCTGCCGCGGGGGCGAAGTTCGTTCCATAGAGCGTCACGAGGGTGCCGACCATCCCCGAGGCCGGTACGACCGTGAGGAGCGAGGGAGGCGGTCCAAGGGGCACGTCATCGGACAGGGCGTAGGTGTCTGCCTTCTTGACGACCCCCGCGACCGGATCGCAGTCGTTCGACAAGAGGCGTTCGACGAGCCCGTAGACCAGATGGAACGCCGCATTCGTGGTGCCCGTCCCCGAGTCCTCAAAGGTGTCGGGGGTCGGTGGCTCCAAGGACGAGTCGACGCCCGCCGAAACCCTTCCCAAAAGGCCGGTCGGCGGGATCGAGGCGGTCCCCTCGAGACTGGCGAGCACCGACAGGGCGGTCGTCGAGAGGTTCACCCGGACGCCCACATTCGGCTGCAAGTTGGTGAGGGTGACCCACCCCCCGTTCTGAAACCGCGCGAGCGTCCGGAGGCGAACGGAGTCATGGCCTGCGAGGTTGTTCGACAGGCCTTTGGAGGCTTCGAGGTAGTAGACCTTGGTGCCCGGCTTGAAGCCGTTGCCGAAGGTGAGAACGAACTGACCGGATGCGCTGGTGACCGTGGTTTTGATGGTGGTATTGGTGCCGGTGTCGATCAAGGAGACCGTGGAGGCGTTGGCCACGTCGTCCAAGTCGGCCTGGACCTTGCGGGTCCCGAAGTCGACCTGCCCCAGCAGATCCTGGACCCGCTCGGGCGTGACACCAGGCGCCGCGCAGCCCATCAAGGTCAGGGCGATCGCCCCCCACAGTCGTCTCGGCATGGCACTCCTCCTCCGGCTCATGGGGTTTTCACCGAGGCGGTCGCCACGACCGTCCCCGAGTCGACGCGCACCACGAAAGTCCCCGTGGCCAGCGGGGTGAACGCGCCCTGATCCAGGGTGCTCTCGGGGTCTGGGCGATCGACCGACCAGCGGAGCACCGGATCCGCAATGAGTTGCCCACTGGCCGTGCGCGCCTCGGCCTGCAGATCGACGGTGGAGCCGATCGCCACTCCCGTGATCACATCCGAGGCCAGCGAGATCGTGCGAATGACCTGGAAGGACCGGGTCGCCTGCACCCCGTCCACATCGATGACCACCGGGCCGTCCACGGCATCGGGCGGGAGCGCGAACTCCAGTAAATCCCCCCGCAGGGTGACGAAATCATTGAGGCTCTGGCCGGCCAGGCTCACGTTGAGCGTGCCGATCTGGAAGTTGCCTCCCACCACCCGGAGCAGGCTGCCCGGTCCGCCGTTCGGGGTCATGCTGAAGATCACCGGGCCATCCGCTGGAATCAGCACGACATGGACGGCCGTCGAGGTGCTGGGCCAGACGGACACGCTCGTGCTGCTGCCCTCGGCCACCGGTGGCACTCCCGGCGCCGGCACCAGATCGCGGAAGGCCTGGATCAGGATGCTCCGCCCAGTCCCTGAAGGAAGGGAGAAGCTCGCAGTCGCGATCGCGCTTTCATCCCCCGAGCGCACGATCTCGGTGGTCGCCAGCGGGTCGCCGCTGGCATCCCGAACCTGGATCCTGAGCAGGTTGGCGCTGGTCGGGATGAGCTGCGTGCGGAAGGCGCCCCGCGCGGGCCACCGCACGGCGATGTTCAGGTTCCCTTTCGGGGACACCTTGGCATCACCGACCGCTGAACCGGGCGAACTCACCTCCGAGCCAAGCCCCGCCCCCCCGCGCAGGGCGGGGGCGGGGGCACAAGCCACCGTGCATGCGGCTGCTATCGCCATCACAAGGGCCAGACGTCTCATGGCCCTAGTAGTTGTAGATGAGCGATAGGCTGTTCAGCACCGCGTTGCCCGTCACGGTCGCCTTCCAGCGGATGTAACGCCTGGCGGGTACATTCGCGAACGTCCCGATCCACGGGCTCCAGGACACGCCATCCGGGCTGCTGGAGTACTGAAAGCTCAGCGTCCCGCCATTGAGGGTCTGGCTGGTATTGGGGCTCACATAGGTGGGCGCCAGGGTGCCGGTATCGTACGCCAGAGACTGGACCGTGCCCGAGGCGATCTGGTAGAGGGAAAGAGCCGTCGAGCTGTAGCGAGGCGTGCTCGCGCCCGTCGCCGTGGTCTCGGCCCCGGAGTTGGGATAGTTCACCCCGCCGAGCTTATCGTACGAAAGGCGGACCCGACCAAAACCGCCGGCCGTATAGTTTGAGCCCCAAGTCGAGCTATTCCCGCTCCCGCCCGTGACCGTCACGGAGTTGGCCGCAAGCGACATGGTCGAAGCGTTCAGGAAAATCGACCCGCCGCTCCCGCCGCCGCCGTAGGACACGCAGCTACCACCATTCGACGAGATCAGGCCGTTGTTGGTCAGGGTCGACGCGTTGATGAAGATGACTCCACCCCCATTTCCCCCACTACTGGTGCCGCTATTGTGCTCGGCGCCACCGCCTGCGCCCGGGAAGATCCGGCTGAGATCAGCGGTTCCACCCGCCGCACCACCGGTCGCATAACCACCGCTCCCCGAGACACCCTGTCCGGCCGTTCCGTAGCCCCCGCCAGCCCCGTTGTTGTTGCCGCCGCCGCCCCCGTTGCTCCCGATCCCGACGCCGCCGGGAACGCGCGAGCCATCGTTGGTAACCGTCCCGCCTTCGGCATAGCCACCGCCCCCTCGGCCATTATTGAGGCCCGAGCCACCGCCGTTGGTCGCGGAATTGCCGGCGCTCCCGTTCGGGACGCCCGCAGCCCCGTTGTACACCCCCCCCGTCGCTCCGAGGGAGTTCGCCTGGATGACGCCTCCGGGGTTCACGGTCAGGGTATCCGAGCGGAAGACGATGAAGCCTCCGCTCAGGCCCAGCGAGGAAACGCCCTGGGTCGTCAGGGTTCCGTTCACCGTGACCGTGCCGTAATGGGGGACCTTCTGACAGAGGGACTGCCCCTGGTTGTAGGTATGGGCCAGGGCATTGGTCATCGTCAGCACGCTGCCGTTGATCGACTTGATCGTATTGAACTCCCAGTAACCGGCCCCCGTGCCGAAGAGCTGGATGAGGAAGACCTCCTGCCCGGGCTGGAAGCCCTGGCTGTTACCCACGATGACGTTCTGCGCGCCCACGTTGCCGTCGGAGGCCAGGATGCTGCGGGGCGGGGCGAACGTCGTGGTACCCGCAGGAACCGTGAGGTCGCCGTCGTAGAGGATGCGGGGGCCGCCGGACCAGACGACATTCAGGCTGTTGTCGGAATCCCACAGGTTGTTGTCGAGGAAATTCTCGGTCACGCTCGTCGAGGCCGTGAAGGTCCCGAAGGGCTGGCTCAGGAGGCCCTGCCGGGTGCCCAGAAGGACCGGACCCGAGACACGGCCTGCCAGCGTGGGGCCAGGCACCTGGGCAACGGCTTGGGTCGTGGACCAGGACGAGAGGAAAGGCGCACTGATCTGGTTGAAGCGGACCAGGCTGGCAGTGCCGAAGGCGTCGAAATCGGTGCCCGTGACCGTGACCGGAGTGGTGGTGTCACCCGTCGTCCGCGACAGCCCGGTGATGACGGGGGAACTCCCCGCGCCACCGCCAGATCCCCCGGTTCCGCCCCCGGAGCCCGACACCGCGAAGGTCGGGCTCTCGGGGCTCGTGCCCAGGGAGGTCGTCACCTTCAGGACCCCGCTGCTCGGCGCGGCCGCCGGCACGTAAACCCCCAGCGACGTCGGCGAGGCGAAGAAGATGGAGGCCGTCGCCGTGCCGAACAGCACCGTGTTGGCGCTCGCGATGGGCGAGAACCCGCGTCCCTGCAACAGCATGGCCCCGTTGGCAGCGACGGTCGAGGGCTGCAGGGCGGTCACGCTGGGCACGATGGCCGGGACGCTGCCCACCGGGTCGAAGTCGTTGGTCAGGCACGCCGCGATCGAGGCCGCGAGCGTTGCGATCTCGCTGTCCGGGTGTCCCGTCAGCGCAGGGCTGGCGTTGATCGTCGTCCCGGACACCTTGCCGATGGTGCCACCGGGCGGAACGTTCACCGGATCGAGGCTGCTCTCGATGGCCACGGCGGTCGTCTGCGAGTTGATGGCGATCGTGGTGCCCGAGATGCTCGTCCAGGCGCTGCCCGTCCACTTGAGGATCGTGCGGAAGCGCGCCACGGTGTTGCCGGCCGCGTGATTGTTGAGACCACGGCTCGCCTCGAGCAGGAAGTAAGAGTTGGCGCTGGGGGTGAAGCCGTTGAGCGACAGCACGAACGTGCCGTCGGTGTTGGTCTTCCCGGTGACGACCGTGAGGTTGTCCGCAAGTCCGATCAGCGTCAGCGTGGCGTTGCTGGAAGCGTAGTCGGGCGCCGCCTGAACTCGCATGCCAGGAAATGAGACCGCGCCATGGATGGCCGTATTCGCTGCCTCGCCGGCCACCGTGACGGCATCCGAGAGACCGGGAAGGGGCCCGACCAGAGGATTGGGTGCCAGCTGGCACGCCGAAAGGACGGTGGCAAGCAGCACGATGGACCACCGGCTGCCGCGTCGCAGGAGAGGCGACGGCCCATTGGGTTTTGCGCAGGGTTTCACGGTTGGTGCTCGCATGCGTTACTCCACTATCAGGAAGACATCACCGACGGTCGTGACATGGATGAGGGCCTCGTCGAAGAATCCTCCGGCCTCCGCCCGGATCGTGACCTGTCCGGGGGTGGCCGTGCTGGGAACGGTCACGGTGCCGTCCGAGGCCACCGTCGCCCGGGCTGGGTTCGAGGAGGTCCAGGTCGCCGTGTGCCCGAGCGTGGCGTCGGAAAACGTGACGTCGACCGACAATCGCAGGGTCGACACGTAACCGGGCGCGTTCGTGCCGAAGGGGGACTGGGCGTTCAGCGTCGCCTCACGCGGCGTCACCACGAGGCGCTGGACGGTCGGCGGCGCGGGGGTCGGGCTAAGCGTCGGAGAGGGAGAAGGTGTCGGCGACTCCGTGGATGACGGGGCTGGAGTTGGCGTGGTCGTCGGCAGTGGCGTCGGGGTAGGCGTGGGCATCAGGGGAGAGGGCGACGCCGGAGAGCCCGACGAGCGAGGAGTCGGAGTACCAGGCAAGGCTCCGACACCACTCAGCTCCTCGGGCTCGGCGCATGCAGCCAGTAGCCATGCGCCAATCAAAACCAGCAGATAATGAGACCCAGAAAATCCAAATCGGAACCCCATCACCCTCTCCAACCATCGCTTGGTATGGCATTCCCTGCTTGCCAAAGAAGCTACGTAGGCAAATGGCTCACACTTCCCCTTCGGTGGGGAAGTGTGAGCCGAAAGAAGGGAGAGTTACCGCCGGGCGACAGCGCTCTTAGCCGCCGACCGATGAGCCGGCCCTACTTGTGGAAGAGGGTCGTAAGCTCCACGACCGGGGCTTGGAACTGACCGGCCGCCACCCCCGCGATGTGCTTGCAGGGGGTGTTCGGCGCGCGTTCGGTCCGGTCGACCTGCTCCTTGTAGGCGCGCAGGCTGTCGCGAAAGGCGACCAGCTCCGCGATGCGCCGGTCCAAATCCGCGAGGCGCGCGTCGAGCAGGTTGCTCACATGGTTGCAGGGTGCCTCGCCCGCTCCCCACGCCGTCACGATGTCCTTGACGTCCTGCAGCGAGAGGCCCAGGGCCTTGGCCCCCAGGATGAAGCGCATGCGCTCCGCGTCGTCCTCGGCGTAGAGGCGATAGCCCGACTCGGATCGCCTGGGCTCCGAGAGCAGGCCCAGCGACTCGTAGTAACGGATGGTCTTGGGGTTCACCCCCACTCGCTTGGCGAGATCTCCGATGAACAAGCCCTGTTCCACGCTTTTCCCTCCCCGAGCGGAATGATTGCATGAGACGGCGCAGCGCCCCTTGACCTTCCAGTTCACTGGAAACTGTACAGTGGGATCACGTTCCCTGCAAGCCGCCGCGAAAGGAGCCCGCCATGCGGAACCTCGAAAGCACTCCCACCCTGCCGCAGCCCGGCGCGCACCTCTCGCTTGAAATCCAGGGGATGACCTGCGCCGCGTGCGCCGCACGCATCGAGCGCGCCCTGAAAAAGGTGGAAGGCGTCCAGGAGGCGTCGGTCAACTTCGCCACCGAGCAGGCGCAAGTCACCTTCGACCCGAGCCGCGTGAAGCCCGAAGGGCTCGCCAAGGCCGTCGAGGACGCGGGCTACCACGCGACGCTGCCCCAGGCCGTCACCCTCTCGCGCGCGGACTTCGGGATCCGGGGCATGACCTGCGCCTCGTGCGCCGGCCGGGTGGAGCGGGCCCTCAAGAAGATGCCCGGCGTCCAGGAGGCCACGGTCAACCTCGGTGACGAGCACGCCACCGTCACCTACGCCCCCGGCAGCGTGACCCCCGAAGCGCTCGAAGCCGCCGTCCAGGCTGCGGGCTACGAGGCGAGCTACATCCCTGCGGCCGCCCCGGCCGCTGCCCTCACTACGCACGAGGAGGCGAAAGCCGCCGACCTCAAGAAGCTGCAGCAGCGCCTCTTGATCGCAGGCGCCCTGACCCTGCCGGTCTTCCTCCTCTCGATGGTGCCGGTCCTCCAGTTCCCGGGCTTCCAGTACCTGCTCTTGGCCCTCACCACTCCCGTCCAGTTCTGGGCGGGCGGGCCGTTCATGCGTAACGCCTACAAGGCCGTCAAGCACGGCTCGGCCAACATGGACGTGCTGGTGAGCCTGGGCACCCTCGCCGCCTTCGGCTTCAGCCTCTACCAAACCTTCTTCGTCCAGGACCACGGTCACGGCCACTACTACTACGAGACGGCAGCGGTGATCATCACCCTGATCCTCTTGGGCAAGTACCTGGAGGCCCGCGCCAAGGGCAGCGCCTCGGCGGCCATCAAGCGCCTGATGGGCCTCAAGCCCAAGACCGCGCGCCTCTTGGTGGGCGGCCTTGAGACCGACATCCCCGTCGACCAGATCAAGGTGGGCGACCAGCTCCTGGTACGTCCCGGCGAGCGGGTGCCCGCCGACGGCGTGATTTCGCATGGTCACTCGAGCCTCGACGAGTCGATGCTGACGGGCGAGAGCCTGCCGGTGCAGAAGGGCGAAGGGGATCCCGTCATCGGGGCGACCCTCAACAAGACCGGCGCCTTCGTCATGACCGCCCGCCACGTGGGTGCCGACACGGCGCTCGCGCAGATCATCCGCCTGGTGCAGGAGGCTCAGGGCGGCAAGGCCCCGATCCAGCGCCTGGTGGACAAGGTCTCGGCCGTCTTCGTGCCCATCGTGGTGGGGATCGCACTGGCCACCTTCTTCGGCTGGTTCTTCGTGGGGGCGCCCGGCGACTGGGCCGCCGCTCTCACCGCTGCGGTGGCGGTGCTCGTCATCGCCTGCCCCTGCGCCATGGGCCTCGCCACCCCCATGGCCATCATGGTGGGGACCGGCAAGGGCGCCGAGCACGGCCTGCTCATCAAGGGCGGCGAAGTCCTGGAGCGCGCCCGCGACCTCACGACCGTCGTCTTCGACAAGACCGGGACCCTCACCGAGGGCAAGCCGGCGCTCACCGACGTGATCCCCGCCCCCGGCCAGGATCCTGACGCGCTGGTGCGGCTCGCCGCGAGCGCCGAGCGAGGATCCGAGCACCCCCTGGGCGAGGCGATCGTCCGCGGCGCGCAGGAGCGAGGGCTCTCGCTCGCCGAGGTCAAGAGCTTCGAGGCGATCGCGGGCGGCGGCATCCAGGCCGTCGTCGAGGGTCACCCCATTCTGATCGGGACCCGGCGCCTGCTCGAAACCCACGGCATGGCCCTCCACGCCCTCGTCTACGAAGCCGAGCGCCTGGAAGGGCTGGCCAGGACCGCCATGTACGTTGCGATCGACGGCAAGGTGGCCGGGGTGCTCGCGGTGGCGGACGCCCTCAAGCCCCACGCCCGCGAGGCCGTCGAGGGCCTGAAGCGCCAGGGGCTCTCGGTCGTCATGATCACGGGTGACAACCAGCGCACGGCAGAGGCGATCGCCAAGAGCGCCGGCATTGACCGGGTGCTCGCCGAGGTGCTGCCCCAGGACAAGGCCCGCGAGGTCAAGCGCCTCCAGGAGGCGGGCCAGACGGTCGCCATGGTCGGCGACGGCATCAACGACGCGCCGGCACTCGCCCAGGCGGACGTGGGCATTGCCCTCGGCACCGGCACCGACGTGGCCATGGAGGCCTCGGACCTGACCCTGGTCTCGGGAGACGTGCGCGGGGTGAGCTCGGCCATCGGGCTGAGCCGCACGACCCTCGCCAACATCCGGCAGAACCTCTTCTGGGCCTTCTTCTACAACGTGATCGGCATCCCGGTGGCGGCCATCGGCCTCTTGAACCCCATGTTCGCAGCCGGGGCCATGGCCTTCAGCTCGCTCTTCGTGGTGGGCAACGCCCTGCGGCTGCGGCGCTTCGGGCGCTAGCGCGCCCGGTCGGGCGGAAAGGCCCACTTGCTCACCTCGACGGCCACCGCCGTCGAGGTGGCCGCCACCAGGCCCCCCACCCAGTCGTCAGGCGCGAGCGGGGTCATCTGGAGCAGGTCGCGCAGGGGGGCCCAGCCGAGCGCGAGCAGTTGCAGGGCGATCGCCCCGCCCACGAAGGAGAGGAGCGGCCAGCGAAGGCCCCGGACCCACCCCACGAAGGGCTTGGGCGAGCGATCGGCGAAGGTGTGGAGCATCAGCGAGGTCGCAAGGGTCGCGAAGACCAGGGTCCGGCCGTGGGCGGCCCCGCCGTGCATCCAGCCCCACGCCCCCATCGCGAGCGTGGCCGAGGCCATGACCACCCCGTGCCACAGGATGGAGCCCAGGCGCTCAGGCGGCAGCAGCAGGGCCTTGCGAGGCAATGGCGGCCGTGCCATCACCCCGGCGCTCGCAGGCTCCATGGCGAGCCCCAGCGCCGGGAAGGAGTGAGTCAGGATGTTCAGGTACAGGATCTGGAGGGGCAAGAGGGGCAGCGGGTAGCCAGCGGCGGTCGTCAGGAGGACGGCCAGCATGGTGGTGATCGAGCAGGTCAGGAGGAAGTCGACGGCCTTCTGGATGTTCAGGAAAGCACCGCGCCCCTCCCGGACGCCTTCGAGGAGGGTCTCGATGCGCTCGTCCACGAGAATCGCGGTCGCCGCGTCCCGCGCCACGTCGGTACCCTGCCCCATGGCGACTCCCACCGCCGCCGCGCGCAGGGCGGGAGCGTCGTTGACCCCGTCCCCGGTCATGACCACCAGCTGGCCGCTGGCTTGCAGGGCCTGGACCAGGGCGTACTTGCCCTCGGGGGTCGCGCGGGCGTAGACCGTCGCGTCGGGCTCGGGCGCCTGGGCCCCGACCACCACCCGGGGCTCCTGGCCCGCGGCCATGTCGAGCTTGCGGGCGATCGCAAGGGCCGTCGCCGGCTGGTCCCCCGTGATCATCACCGTGCGGATCCCGGCCCGGTGCGCCTGGGCCAGGGCCTCGTCGACCCCGGGCCGGGCGGGATCGGCCATGCCGACGAGCCCTAGCCACTCCCAACCCTCTTCGAGCGGCTGCTCGCGCCAGTCCGATCCTCGGCGACCAGTGGCGACCCCGAAGACCCGCAGGGCCCGATCGGCCATCGCCCGGTTCGCCTGGAGCCACGCCTTGCGGTCCGCCTCGTCGAGCGCGCGGCTCCCCGTCTCGGTCCGGATGGTGAGGCATCGCGAAAGCACCTGCTCGGGGGCCCCCTTCACGAAGAGGGCGATCCCGCCGTCCTCGGGGTAAACCACGAGCATCCATGGGTGGTCCCGGCCGGCCGGAATCGTCGCGAGGCGCTTGGCTTCCGCTCGGTCGTCCCGAAGCCCGGTCTTGGCGGCCGCCACCAATAGCGCCCCCTCGCTCGGGTCCCCGTGGATGTGCCAGCCGCCGTCGTGGGCTTCGAGGGTCGCATCGTTGCAGCGCTGGACCGCACGCAGCAGGTCCTGGAGCCGAGGCGTGAGGGGGGCGGACGCGCCGCTCTCCACGAAGGAACCCCGAGGCTCCCAGCCCTCGCCGATGACGCCGAGGACGTGGCCATCGAGGCGGATTTCCTGCACGGTCATGGCGTTGGCCGTGAGCGTCCCGGTCTTGTCGAGGCAGAGGGTGGTGACGCTGCCGAGGGCTTCGAGGGCCCCGATCTGGCGCAGGCGCAGGCCCTTCTTGGCCAGCCGCCCCGCCCCCGCAGCCAAGGCCAGGGTCGCCACCGTCGGCAGGCCTTCGGGGATGGCAGCGATCGCAAGGACCACGGAAGTTTCGAGCAGGGGCCAGAAGGGCTGCTGCTGCCAGAGGCCGAGCAGGACGATCACTCCAGCCACCGCCGCCACCGTCCAGACCAGGTAGCGCCCCAGGGCCTCAAGGCGCGCGGTGAGGGGAATGGCAGGCCGCTCGGTTTCGCTCAAGAGGCGGCCGATCTTGCCAACCTCCGAACGTGGGCCGGTGGCCGTGATCAAGAGGGTGGCGCTACCGATCGTGACCAGGGTCCCGGCGAACGCCTCGTTACGACGACTCGAGAGGGGCAAGGCCTCGCCCGGCAGCGGTTCGGAATGCTTGGTGACGGGCGCCGACTCGCCGGTCAGCAGCGACTCGTCGACCGAGAAGGCGCCCGCGAGGATCCGGCCGTCGGCGGGGATGCGATCGCCTGCTTCGAGCAGGACCACGTCCCCGGGCACCAGGACCTCGCTGTCGAGCTCAAGGACGTTGCCCCCGCGGCGCACCCGCGCCTTCGGGGCGGTGAGGCCCTGGATCGAGGCGATCTCCCGCTCGGCTTGGTAGTCCATGACGAAGCCGACCACCGCGTTGAGCAGCACGGCCGCCAGGAGCGCGAGCGCGTCGCCGCGCTCGCCCAGGAGCCACGAGATCACCGCCGCCGCCAAGAGCAGCAAGACGATGAAGTTCACGACCTGGCGCAGGGCCAAGGCGAGCAGCGAGGGCGGTTCCAGGCGAGGCAGGGCGTTGGGACCGAAGCGGCTCAGACGAGCTGCGGCCTCGGCCGGGTCCAGGCCGCACTCCGGCTTAACGTCGAGAAGGCGGGCCGCCTCTTCGGGGCGCAGGGGGTGCCAAGGCTGGGCGGTGGGCTCCATGCCGGCCTCCTTTCACCTCGCAGGGCCGGCTCCATTATCCCGCGGGCGACTAGCCCTGACGACGGGCGAGCACCCCAAGGGCCCCGAGCATCCCCAGGCCGCTCACGCTGAGGGGCGCAAGCGGGGGCAGGTGCTCTTCTTCGCCCTCTTCGGCGTCCTTCTTCGGTGCATCGGCCTCCGAAGCGTGCGCGATCGTCTGCGCCTCGGCCCAGCGCGCGAGGCGGGTCAAAGCGGCGTGCTCCTCTTCTTCCTCGCCGTGAGTGAGGTGGAAGTAGACCCCCAGCAGGCCGGTGAAGGCGACGGCCAAAAGGCCCGCCGCCAGGATGGCCCGCAGCTTCCCTTGGGCCTTGAGCCCCAAGAGGGCGAACAGTGCCCCAGCCGTGCAGCCGGCAAGGGCGATCAGCTGCTTGCCTTCGGTGTGGCGCATCAGCAAGAGCTCGATGACCACCATCGCGAAGCCGGCGACGACGCCGACGATCACCACTTCACGCAGATGGAGGCCCAGCCATTTCGACAATTTCTCGGTCATGATCCTGACTCCTTCGAAGGGGGATGATGCATCGAGGATAGGGCGCGCGCGTGAAAAAACTGCGAAAATGGAACCAAGGCAGCGCCGCCTCCGTCCAGACCATGAGCGGCCCGCGTCGAAAAGGAGCGCCCCGATGAGAATGGCTGTCCCCCTCTTGCTCAGTTGCCTGCTCGGAACCAGCGTCCTGGCGGGCTGTTCGGGCGTCCCCGACTTCATCGCCGAGCGGCAGGCGATCGCCAAGGCCGAGTTCTCGTTCGACCGCGTCGAGCTGCAGCACATGGACATCCCGGTCATCACGCCGAACGCCAAGGCCGATCTACGGGTGATCCTCAAGGTCAAGAACCCCAACGCCGTGACCGCGCGCCTGGATCGCCTCGACTACGAGGTCTTCATGGAGGGGCACTCGGTCGGGACGGGGGCCATGACCGAGGATTTCTCGGTCGAGCCCGGCGGCACCAAGGAGCTGTCCTTGCCGGTGGCCGTGCCCTACGCGAACCTGCCCCAGCCGGCCCTCCAGGCCCTTTTGGCGCGCCGGGCGCAGTTCAGGCTCAAGGGCATCTCCCACGTCTCGACGCCCCTCGGGCGCATCGACTACCCCTTCGAGGTCGAGCACACCGCCACGTTCTAGCGGCTACGCCTCGTCCATGACCCGGGCGAGGGCCTCGAAGCCCGCCACCACCGCCTGGCGCTCGGCGGCACTCAGGCGATCGAGCCGCTCGGCCAGGGCCTGGTGAATATCGGCGAGCATCTCCTTGAGCAGGGCCCGCCCCTCGTCGGTGATCGCAACCTGGACGGCACGCCGGTCCTCGGGGTCCATGCGTTTGTGCACCAGGCCACGCTTCTCGAGCTGGTCGCTCATCACGGTGCAGGCGCTGTTGGAGAGGGCGATGGCCGCGGCGACCTCGCTCATGCGGCGCTCGCCCCCCTCGTTCAGCAGGCGCAAGACCCCGAGCTGTGAAGGGGTGAGCGCGCGCGTCTTCGTGGCCTCCGCCCGGCACTGGCCCAGGAACCGGAGGACCTTGCTGAGCGGCGCCTCCATCTCGGCCGCCTGATGCTGACTCTTCGACATGTCGCCGTCATCCCTTCAATTGCGCGATCGTCCTCGCTCCATTCTAAGCCAAGCAGGCAAGGCGCCAAGCAAGTTTTCGCGACCTCCCGGGTATGTTTCCTTAAGAACCGAGGAAGCATCCTCAAGGGAGCGATCGCATGCAAATCCCCATCCGTCCCCTCAAGGACCTCTCCTTTCGCAACATCAAGGATCTGATCCCGAAGCCCCTCACGGGCGACAAGCCTGATCCGGTGGGAACCGGCGAGCTGCGCGTCGCCAAGGAGCGCGAGTACAAGGCCAAGCTCGACCAGGTCCGCGTCGTCGCCGAGACGCCCGACCTGCTCGTGGGCCCCGGCATCCCCCTCGGGGTCCTGGACGGCAAATCCCGCCTGAACGAGTACCGCGCGCGCTACGACAAGCCCATCGAGGCGGGCGTACGCTTCGACGGCACCGCCGATCCCAAGGTGGAGAACGTCGAGCGCCCGGGCGGCACCCCTGACGCCCCCGCCCAGTGGGATCCCCTCGAGTTCGCTCCCCGCTTCATCTTCCAGCCCGGCGAGGACGCGCTGCCCGTGTCCCCCTCCTTCGACGGCGACGCCAACCTCGAGAACGACGCCCCCGGCAAGGTGGGCGGCAAGGATGGCGCCTACAAGGACGGCGTGATCGGCGGCAAGCAGGCGCTCAGCGGTGGCTTCGCGGTCACCAAGAAGGGCGAGTACACGATCCTCAGCTACAGCTTCTACTACCCGACCAACAAGGCCGGCGAGTACCACAACAAGGACTGGAGCCACGCCCAGGTCTACCTGAAGCCGGACAAGAACGGCGAAATGAAGCCCGAGTACCTCTACACCTCGTGGCACCACGGCGGCGTGCTCACCAAGTGGGACGATCTCAAGAAGGACGAGCAGGGCAAGCCCATCATCCAGGTCTGCCTCGGCAGCCACGCCTCGTCGCCGCTCGGCAAGAACGAGAAGATGCCGACCAAGGGCCTCCAGATCCGCGGCGACGGCCAGGCGGAGCTCAACGGCAAGACCGTCCCGCACACCCTCACCTGGGACGCCTTCCAGAGCAACGTGACGAACGCCAAGCACCTGGAAGAGGGCAGCATCCCCTTCAAGGCGCGCGCGCTCATCATGCGGCGCGGCGCGGTGGCCTTCGACCCGATCATGCCCGAGGCGTTCCTCAAGGAGGGCGGATTCGGCAAGGCCGTCATGGAGAAGGCCGACCCCTACGTGGACAAGGCCGTGGACAAGGTGAAGGACTTCGGTCAGGAAATTGCCGACACGGCCAAGGACGTGGGCAAGAAGATCGGGGATACGGCCAAGGAAGTGGGCAAGGGCATCAGCAACCTGAGCAAGGAAGTCGGCCGCGACGTCAAGGGCTTCTTCGTCGGCCTCTTCAACTAGCCCAAAAACATGACCGACGGACAGACGAAGAATGCCGATTAAAATACACTGCGTATTCTAATTACTGCGCAAGTATCCTAATATTATTTCTTTTAGCGTAGCCATCATCATGGCTACGCTTTCATTCTTGGCGCTCCTCGGAGCTTGCCCCAGAAAGCGCAGTCCCTGAGAAAGGAAAAAAATGAAAACCTGTCCCTTTTGCGCCGAAGAAATCAAGCCAAGTGCGATCAAGTGTCGGTATTGTGGCTCGGATTTATCGGATCCGTCCGGTGCTGAAGCCGTCGGCGACGATTCTCTTTCTTCGGACAATGCCGCGGCTGTTACCACGGCCTCTCGGCGCGTAACCGCTCAACAGGTCAACACCTCGGGGCAGGGTAAAGCGGCGGTGCTACCCGAAGGGATCGCGGGCTGGAGCTGGGGGGGCTTCTGGCTGAATTGGATCTGGGCGGTCGGCAACAACACCTGGATCGGCTTGCTGGCGCTCATTCCTTGGATCGGCTTTGTCATGGCGATCGTGCTTGGTTTCAAGGGCAGGGAGTGGGCCTGGCAAAACAAGCACTGGGCAAGCGTCGAGGAGTTCAACCGCGTTCAAAAAGCCTGGGGCTGGTGGGGGTTTGGTATCGCGGTCGCGACCGTTGTGATACTCCCAGTGCTGGTGATGATGACGGTGGCGGTTCCAAACTACACAGGAGCACAAGACAAGGCCAAAAACGCTGGAGTTACTGCAAATGTTCACATGGTCCAGGTAGCGCTTGAGCAATATGCCATCGACAACAACGGTTCGTACCCTTCTTCAGCGAAAGAATTTGATAAATTAATCATCGAATCTCAAGCGGGCTATTTGAATAAATTCCCCGTTACGCCCTGGGGCGGAGTCCAACAGCACATGATCCCGGCCGATAATTGCGGCTATGAATTCTCTATCAACTCAAAAAAAGGCGACATCATCTCCACTGGAAGACAAGTCGCTCAACCTGAAAAAATCAATGACTATGGCGCCATTGCATACGCCTATAAAAATGGCAGATATATTATTTATGGCGTAGGAAAAAAGAAAAATAACGCCATCATCACAGCCATACAGCAGTATAATTAAAGCCACAAAACCTTTAGGCAATCTGCGTGCAAAATTAACCCGATAAATTCCTCTCTGAACCATTTGGATTCGGGAGGAATTTTTTCATGACCGCACCCGGGCCTCGCCTCGCCGTCGTCTTGGCCGCGAGCCTCGTCCTCGCCACCGCCTGCGCGCGCCCCGCCCCTACCGGCGCCCCGCAGAACGACCTGAGTGTCGAGAAGGACGCGGGCGCCTGGAAGCCGCTGGTCATCGAGGATGCCGCGAGCTTCCGCCCAGCCCCGCCGCCCGCCTTCGACTCCGCCGAGGCCAAGGGCGAGATCGACGAGTTGAAGCGCCTGCAGGCGCAGCGCACCGACGACGACCGCAAGGCGATCGCCTACTGGAACGAACATGCCGCGCCCATCCCCTGGAGCGAGCTTACCGACCAGACGCTCATCGATTCCAAGTGGGTGCCGCCCCGAGCGGCTCGGGCGCTCGCCATCGTCCATGCCGCCATGTTCGACGCCACCGTGGCCGCCTGGAACGCCAAGGCCCACTACAAGCGCGCCGTCCCCCGGCAAGTCGAAAGTTCGCTCAGCCCGCTTTCGGGCGACGATGCCATCCCGAGCTATCCCTCGGAGCATGCGGCCGTCGCGGGGGCAGCAGCCGCCACCCTCGCCTATCTCTTCCCCGAGCAAGCCGCCGACTTCAAGGCCAAGGCCCTGGCGGCCGCCGAGACCCGCGTGCGTGCGGGCGCCAACTACCGAAGCGACGTGACGGCGGGGCTTGCCCTCGGCGAGGCCGTCGCCCAGCGGATCATCGCGCGCGCCGACGCCGACGGTTATGCCGGCAGCCCCGCCACGGCGAGCATCGCGGCGACCGCGACCACCTGGGGCAACCCGGCCGCCATGACGCCCACGGCCGGCACCTGGAAGACGTGGCTGCTGGAATCCGGCAGCCAGTTCCGCCTGCCCATGCCGAACGCCATGGACACGCAGGTCATGCAGGACGAGCTGGCCGAGGTGGGGCGCGAGGTGGACAGTCTGCCGCGCTACCCCTGGAAGCTGTCCCAGGCCACCTACTGGAACTTCGACGTGCCGGCGATCATCTGGGACAAGACCGCCAAGCGGCTCCTCAAGGAGAAGCACGCGAGCACGCCCCAGGCGGCCCGGACCCTCGCGGTGCTCGGCACCCTCGAGGCGGACACCTTCATCGCCCTGTGGGATACCAAGTACGTGGTGCTGCGCAAGCGCCCGGCGCACATGGACCCCAACCTCCAGGCCAAGATGCCCTTCGCCACGCCGCCCCACCCCTCGTACCCCTCGGGCCACTCGGGGGCGTCCATGGCCGCGGCGACGTACCTGGCCAGCGTCTTCCCAGACTACGCGATGGACCTCTACGACGACGCCAACCAGGCCGCCATGTCGCGCCTCTACGCAGGCATCCACTATCCCAGCGACAACACGGACGGGCTCAAAATGGGGAAGCAGATCGCCGACTACGCCCTTCAGAAGTTGAAGAACCGTGGCACGCTCTAAAACTCCCTGCCCCCTGGCAGGGCGGGGGCCATCTAACAAAACTGTTCCTTCAAGCCGCTCACAGCGGCCAAAACTCAACACATGCCTGGTTTTGTTAGGTGGCCTTAGGGGGTGGGGGGATGCCATCAAGTTCCTCATGCCCCTCGTCCTGGTGGGTTGCGGCTCAGTGAGCGAAGCGCAACTCCCTTCGCCGCCGTCGCTCATCGGCTCTCTGCCCACCCCCGAGCCGACGCGCACCCCGGACGAGGGTGACAAGCTCCTACTCGGCACGGCCTTCTTCCACGAAGGGTTCGAAACCGGCACCGACGCCTGGACTCTCGAAGGCGAGAGCGCGGGCGTTGCCTGGCGCCGCCTGGAGGGCAACTTCTGCGGTGGCGCCTTCGCCATGCTGATCGGCCGCGAGGCCCAGGCCCCTTTCGTCGACGCCGAGGGCGACTTCCTGCTCACCCTGAAGCAGCCCATCGACCTTACAGGCCACACCCGCCCCCACGTGGCCTACGACGTGCTCGGCAGCGCCAACCCCGCCGACTCCCTGGTGCTCCAGCCCGAGGCCCGGCGCCCCGGCGGCACCTGGCAAGCCGTGGGCCGCGAGACCTACGCCGAGTATCCCCGGATGGTGGCGCATCGCTACGCGGACCTGACGGCGTTCGCAGGAGGACTCGTCGAGCTGCGCTTCCGGGCCACCCTCCGAGCGGCCGATCAAGCGAGAAAAGGCCTCTTGCTGGACGACATCCGGGTGCTGGAGCCGACCAACCTCTAGCCGTGCGCTAGAATGGAGGCATGGACCCCCTTCTGTTCACGCTGGCCGTGCTCGCGGCCTCGCTCCTCGCCGGCCTGCTCGGTTCCCTGCTCGGAATCGGCGGCGGGATGATCCTCGTGCCCTTCCTGACCATCGTCATGCACGTGGACATTCGCCTCGCCATCGGCGCGAGCCTCATCTCGGTCATCGCGACCTCGAGCGGGGCGGCGATCGCCTATCTCAAAGACCGGATCACCAACGTCCGGGTCGGCATGTTCCTCGAAGTCGGCACCACCACCGGCGCCCTGGTGGGTGCTACGATCGCGGGCTTCGCCCCCGCCTCGGTGCTGGCCATGGTCTTCGGGGTCGTCCTCTCCTACTCGGCCTACCAGATGCTCCAGGCGCGGCACCAGGAAACGCCGCCCCTCGTATCGAGCCCCGCCGCCGAGCGCCTCAGGCTCGCGAGCTCCTACTACGACCCCGCACTCAAGCAGCACGTCGAGTACGGGGTGAGCGGCGTCTGGCCGAGCCTCGGGGTCATGTGGATCGCAGGCGCCCTTTCGGGCCTCTTGGGGATCGGTAGCGGGGTCTTCAAGGTGCTCGCCATGGATCTCTTCATGAAGCTGCCCCTCAAGGTATCGAGCACCACCTCCAACTTCATGATCGGGGTGACGGGAGCCGCCTCGGCCGGGGTCTATTTCTTCCGGGGCGACATCCAGCCATACCTGGCGGCTCCGGTGGCCATTGGCGTGCTCGCAGGCTCCATGCTCGGCGCCAAGCTCTTGGTGCGCATGAAGAGCACCCGCCTGCGCCAGATCTTCGTGGTCGTGGTCGCATTCGCCGCCCTCCAGATGATCTGGCGCGGTGTCTCGGGGCTCTGGGGAGGCTGGCATGGCTAAACCCGACCAGTCCCCCATGGAGCTGGTGCTCGCCAAGCTCATGGCCCTCGGCGTCTACCTGAGCGCCACGATCGTCGTAGCGGGGCTCGGCTGGTCCTGGATCCTGCGCCTCTCGGGCCACCCGCGCCCTGAAGTAGACCTGAGCCAAGTGAACCCCGCCGCGGTGCCGCACACCCTGCCCCAGCTCTTCGAAGGGATCCAGGCAGGAGACCCCGTCGCCCTGATGGGCCTCGGGCTCCTGTGCTTGATCCTCACCCCCATGCTTCGGGTCGTGACCTCGCTGATCCTCTTCATCAAGCAGCGAGACTGGCTCTATACGGGCATCTGCGCCTTCGTGCTCACCATGCTGCTCATCGGGATGCTGCTGGGCGCCCACGAATAAGCCGCGCAAGGCGAGCAGCCGCCGCTTCGAGCAGCGCGGGGGCCTGCGCCATGGCTTCCTCGCGCGAGAGGGGGCCTGCCACCAGCGGCATGGCGGCGCCCCCCGCCTCTGCGAGCTGTGCTTCGCCCTCGGCGGTGAGGATGCCTGCGATCGCCACCAGCGGAATCCCCTTCACCCGGCAGCGCTCGGCAAGACGCCCTACCACCTTGCCCTCGAAGGATTGCGCATCCAGGCTCCCCTCGCCCGTGATCACGAGGCGCGCCTTTGCCAGGGCCTCATCTAGGCCGACCGCCTCGGCGATGAGCTCGAAACCTGGCCGCATCGTCGCCTCCGCGATAACGACCAAGGTCGCAGGCACCCCGCCTGCCGCTCCGGTACCCGGCATGTCGTGGATCTGCCCGCCGAACTGGCGCGCGAGGACCTCGGCCACCTGGGTCAGCGCCTGTTCGAGCGCTTCGACCACCTCAGGCGTGGCCCCCTTCTGGGGCGCGTACACCGGCGCCGCCCCGCGCGGGCCCAGGAGCGGATTGGTGACGTCCACCGCAAGCTCGATCCGGGCCTCCCGTAGCACGGGGTGCGCTTCAGCCAAGCTGATGACCGCAAGCCGGCTGAGTGCGCCGCCACCAGGCGGCAACTCGGCACCCTGGGTGTCTCGAAAGCGCACTCCCAGCGCCTGCAAGAGACCAACCCCGGCATCCACCGTGGCGCTGCCGCCGAGCGCAAGGATCAAGCGTTCAAAGGGCCTCTCCGCCCAGGCCGCCGCGATGAGCTCGCCCACTCCCCGGGTGGTGGTGCGCAAGGGGTCCCGGGCCTCCGGCGGCACCTGGACCAGACCCGCAGCCGACGAGAGCTCGACCACCACCGTCTTGCCGTCGCCGAGGCGCCCGTAGGCGGCCTGCACGGGACGGCCCAGGGCGTCGGTCACCGAGGCCCTGCGAAGGCTCCCGGCTGTCGCCGCCACCAGCGTCTCCACGACGCCCTCGCCCCCGTCCGAAAGGGGCAGCTCCCGCAGCATCGCCTCGGGACAGACGGCCCGAAAGCCCTTCGCGATCGCAGCGGCGGCCTCCCGCGCCGAGAGGCTGGCCTTGAAGGAATTGGGGGCCACGAGCACGACGTCCGGCATGGCGTCCTCCCTTGCGAGTCACGGGCGATGCGGCCTTATTGTATGCAAAGCGAGCCTCTGTTACCATCGCGAGCGTTGCCCTTGAATGGAGGCTTTCATGCCCATGCGCTTCCTCACCGCCGGAGAGTCCCACGGCCCCATCCAGCTCGCCGTGGTCGAAGGCTATCCTGCGGGCGTGCCGCTCATCCCCGATCCCATCGACCGCGAGCTGGGCCGCCGCCAGGGCGGCTACGGCCGGGGCCAGCGCATGAAGATCGAGCAGGACCGCGTCACCTTCCTCTCGGGGGTGCGCAACGGCCTGACCACCGGCGCTCCCATCACCATGCAGGTGCCCAATCGGGACTACGCCAACTGGACCCTCGCCATGGATCCCTCGCCGGTCGATCCCGAGGATGCGGCCCGGCTTGAGGCGATCGCCGCCAAGCGCATCACCAAGGTCCGCCCGGGCCACGCCGACTACCCCGGCGCCCGCAAGTACCGCCTCGACGACGTGCGCGACGTGCTCGAACGCTCGAGCGCCCGCGAGACGACCGCCCGGGTCATGGTCGGCGCTCTGGCCGGCGTCCTGCTCTCCGAGTTCGGCATCCGGGTCGCCTCCCACGTGGTCGAAATCGGCGGCATTTCAGCCACGAGCACCCACGACTCGCTCGATGAGCTGATCGAGGCAGCGGAGAGCTCGCCGGTGCGCTGCGCGGACCCCGAGGCGAGCGCCAAGATGGTGGCGCTGATCGACCAGACCCGCTCGGCGGGCGACACCCTGGGGGGCGTGCTCGAGGTGGTCGCCACCGGCCTGCCCGTGGGCCTCGGCAGCTACGCCCAGTGGGATCGCCGCCTCGATGGCCTCTTGGCCCAGGCCCTCATGAGCATCCACGCCATCAAGGGGGTGGAGGTGGGCCTCGGCTTCGAAGCCGCGCGGCGTCCAGGCTCGGCGGTCCACGACCCCTTCTACCCCGGCTTCAAGCGCGAGACCAACCGCGCCGGCGGCCTGGAGGGCGGCATCACCAACGGCCAGCCGCTCGTCCTGCGCCTTGCCATGAAGCCCATCCCGACCCTCATCCACCCCTTGCCGAGCGTCCACCTGGATACCGGCGAGGCGGTCAAGGCCCACTTCGAGCGCTCGGACGTCTGTGCGGTGCCCGCGGCGGGCATCGTCGCCGAGGCCATGGTCCGCTGGACGCTCGCCAACGCCTTCCTCGATAAGCTCGGCGGGGACTCTCTCTCCGAGATCCGAGACCACTTCCGCACCCTCTTCGCAGAAACCGAGCGCTAATGACCAAGATCCTCGTCCTCCACGGCCCCAACCTCAACATGCTGGGCGCGCGCGAGCCCGCCATCTACGGCACCACCACCCTCGTCCAGATCGACCGCAGCCTGGAGGCGCTCGCCGCCGAGCTGGGCGTGAGCGTCACCTGCCGCCAATCCAACCACGAGGGCTTCCTCATCGACTGGATCCAGGCCGCCCCCCACGAGGGCTACGCCGGGATCGTCATCAACCCGGGCGGGCTGACCCACACCAGCGTGAGCCTGCGCGACGCGCTCGCGGGCGCCGGCCTGCCGGTGGTCGAGGTCCATATGTCCAACACCCACGCCCGCGAGGAGTTCCGGCACCACTCCTTCGTCTCGGGGATCGCCAAGGGCGTCATCACGGGCTTCGGCGCCGAGAGCTACCGGCTCGGGCTGCGCGCCATGCGCCACATCCTCGAACCATGACACAAGCATGACACGCAGCGACGCTTCCATGACCGACATCGAGCGTGGCTCCAGGTAACAATAGAGAGGGTGGCAGCGGGCCGCCCTCTTGTTGTTTTGCGACACGACGCGAAAGGAGTGTTTCCCCCACATGGACGCGATCCGGTCACTACTTCCCGGGGGATCCTCCTACTACCTGCTCTGCGCCGTCGTGCTCGTGGTGGCCTACCTGGTCAACACCACCTACATCACGGTGTTCTACCACCGTGGCCTCGCCCACGGCGCCGTCACCCTCAAGCCCTGGCTGCGGCGCTTCGTGGCCGTCACCGGCAGCTGGGTGACCGGTATCGACCCCAAGGCCTGGGCCTGCATGCACCGCCAGCACCACACCTACTCGGACACGGCCAAGGATCCGCACAGCCCCCTCAACAGCAACGTCTTCGCGGTGATGCTCGACCAGCTCCGCTCGTACGAGCGCATCCTGGTCCAGCTGCTCAAGGGCCGTCCCGACACCACCGCGATCGTCGCGGACCTGGACTTCCCCGTCAGCTGGGTCAACCGCAAGCGGGTCTGGTACCTGCCCTACGTCGCGCAGATCGCTATCGCGATCGCCCTGGGCGTCTTCACGGGCGGCTGGCTGCTGGGCGCCTGCTACTTCTTCGGGCTCATGAGCCACCCGATCGAAGGCTGGCTGGTCAACTCCTTCGCCCACGCCTTCGGCTACCGCAACTTCGAGACCGAGGACAACTCCCGCAACAACACCCTCATCGCCTGGCTCGTCATGGGCGAGGGCTACCAGAACAACCACCACGCCCACCCCGGCTCGGCCAAGTTCGCCTTCCGCCGCTTCGAGCTCGACCTGGGCTACGTGGTCTGCCTGGTCCTCAAGGGCCTCGGACTGATCGAGATCCCGCGCTACGACGCCGCCCCCAAGCGCGTCCCCGCCCAGTCCTACTAGTCCCAGACCTCCCAATCCACCCGACGCCGCCGGCCTTTCGAGGCCGGCGGCGTTTGGCGTGCGGGCCCCACGCGCAACAAGCCGACATAAAAAGTATCCAAAATTTTGGACTCCAACGACCAGGCGCCAGCTAGAATCGAGCCCCTTCCCATGCCCCTCAAACCGAGTCAGTAGCTGACTTTCACGAAACGGAGGCCCTATGATCGCTCGCTTGCGCCGCCCGCTCCTCTTGGCCCTCGCCCCGCTCGCCCTCGCCGGCACCCTGCTGCACGGCTGCAGCCCCGCCACCAACGGCCCCAGCACCAACGCCACCCCCGACCCATTGATCAACGCGACCCTCGGCGAGACCAAGACCCTCGCCTTCACCATGAAAAAGTGGGAAGGCCCGGACGGCGACCTCGAGTCGAAGAAGACCGCGGTCAACGGTACGTTCCCGAGCTTTACGGTGGCCATGAGCAAGAAGGCTTCCGCGATCAAGGCCCCCGCCGACCTGAGCGACCTGAAGGCCAAGGTCGAGGTCCCCCTGGAGGAGGCCAACGTCATCACCGGCTCGAACGCCGACGCCATGCTCCGCAACGCCCGGATCGCCGAGTTCTACTTCGAGGCCACCAAGTTCGCCAAGGCCGGCTTCACCCTCACGAACTTCCAGACCACCAGCTCCAAGACGAGCTTCGCGCCCGGCGACACCCTCGACGTGACGGCCGACGCCGAGCTGGACCTGCACGGCGTCAAGAAGACGATCCCCGGCCTCAAGCTCGCCGTGACCCTCACCGAGGGCGCCTGCCGGATCAAGAGCGCCGAGGACCTCTCGATCAAGTCGGACGCCTTCCAGCTCCCCTGGCAGGCCCTGCTCCACGAGTGCGGCCACAAGGGCCTGGACGAGGCGGCGACCGTCAGCTTCGACGTCACCCTCACCAATTAGCGCTCCGCGCGCTGCGATCGCCCCCCGGACGAAAGCTTGAAGGTTTCGTCCGGGGGGCTTGTTCAAACGGACGTTTTCCGCCCCCGCTAGCTCCTTTATCCTGAGAGGCACAGAGAGGTGGCCTGCAGGAGGGCCACATGGCAGCCACCGACCCGCGACCCCGTCGCCTGGCGGCGCTGCGTCGCTTGCTTCACGACGAGGGCCTGGACGCGCTCCTCGTCACCCACCTTCCGAACATTCGCTACCTGACGGGCTTCACCGGCACCGCCGCTCAGCTCATCATCTCGGCGCACGCATGCCTGCTCGTTTTGGACTTCCGCTACGTGCAGCAGGCCGCACGCGAAGCGCCGCATTGCACCCTCGTCCAAGCCCACGGGGCGGGCTTCGAGGACGCTACGGTCGAGGCCATCCTGCTCTCCGAGAGCAAGCGCTTAGGCTTCGAGAGCGGCCACCTCAGCTACTGGGACCACGGCCGGCTCGAAGTCCGGCTGGGCAAGGCCGTGAAACTCGTCCCCTCGGGCGGCGAGGTCGAGCGCCTGCGCCTGATCAAGGACGCCTCCGAGATCGAGGCCCTGCGCACGGCAAGCCGCCTGACCCGCGAGGCCGTCGACGAGGTGCTCTCGCACCTGCGCGTCGGCGATAGCGAGGCGGCGATCGCCTCCAAGCTCGAAGCCCGCTTCCGCGAGACAAGCCTCGAAGGGGCCGCCTTCGACACGCTGGTCGCAAGCGGCGAACGCTCCGCCCAGATCCACGCCCGGGTCAGCCCGCACGCCGTGCGCCAGGGCGAGATGCTGCTCATCGATTGCGGGGCCTCCTACCGGGGCTACAAGGCCGACATGAGCCGCACGGTCATGCCGGGGGGCGCTTCCAAGCGCTTCGAAGAAGTCGAGGGCGCCGTGCGTGAGGCGCTCGACAAGGTGATCGCCGCGATCCGGCCCGGGGCGTCGCTCGGGGAGCTGGATGCGATCGCGCGCCAAGCGCTCGCCGAGCATGGGCTCGCCGAGGCCTTTCTCCACGGCCTGGGGCATGGGATAGGGCTCGAGGTCCACGAAGAGCCATGGCTCGCTCCTTGCGAGGAGGGGACGCTCGAAGCGGGGATGACGATCGCCGTCGAGCCCGGGGTCTACCTTGAGGGATGGGGCGGAGTGAGGCTCGAAGAGACGATCCTCGTCACCCCCAAAGGCTGCGAGGTCCTGACTCAGGGCCCCCGCGCGAGCGAGGTTCCTGGTGTGCTATCATTGTGACTAAGTTTCGTCACCCACCGCGTCCTACGCATCACGAGGAATCGCCCAAGTATGATCTCGTCGAACGACCTGCGCCCCGGCACGACCATCGAGATGGAAGGTGTCGCTTACACCGTCGTGGATTTCCAGCACGTCAAGCCCGGCAAGGGCGCAGCCTTCGTGCGTACCAAGCTCAAGAACATCAAGACCGGCAACACCAACGAGGTCACCTTCCGCGCCGGTGAGAAGATCGCCAAGGCCAACCTCGAGAAGAAGGAATACCAGTTCATGTACGCGACTGGTGACGACTTCAACTTCATGGACAACGAGACCTACGACCAGATCGAGCTCACCCGCGAGAAGCTGGCCGATTCGGCCAAGTGGCTCAAGGAAGGCATGATGGTCGAAATCCTGTACTTCCAGGGCGCCATCATGGGGATCAGCATCCCCAACTTCGTCGAACTCGAGATCATCGACACCCCCCCCGGCGTCAAGGGCGACACCGCCTCGGGCGGCGGCAAGCCCGCGACCCTCGAGGGCGGCGCCGTCGTGCAGGTGCCCTTCTTCGTCAACCAGGGCGACAAGATCCGCGTCGACACCCGCACCGGCGAGTACCTCGACCGCGTATAACGATCCTCTCGTCATTGTCGGCGGTGGCCAGGCCCGCGTTCGGGCCGGACGGCTTCGTCTTTACGGCCACCGCCTTTCCAGCACCAAGGAGGCTTCCCGTTGGAACTCGGCATCACCGATATCCGCGCTCTCATCGAACTCGTTGATTCTTCCACCATCGGGGAGTTCACCCTCGAAAGCGGTAGCGTCCGCCTGCAGCTCAAGAAGGCCGTCGCGCCCCAGGCCGCGGTGATCGCCGCTCCCGCCCCCGTGGCGATGGCCCCGGTGGCTGCGCCCGTCATGGCCGCCGTCCCCGCGGCTGCCCCGGCCCCTGTCGCTCCCGCGGCCCCTGCGGCCCCGGTCGAAGCGGCGCCCTCGGCCGCGCGCCACGTGGTCAAGTCGCCCATGGTCGGCACCTTCTACGCGGCTCCCTCGCCCGACGCCAAGCCCTACGCTTCGATCGGCGATCGCGTCGAGGCCGGCCAGGTGCTCTGCATCATCGAGGCCATGAAGCTCATGAACGAGATCGAGACCGAAGTCGCTGGCACCATCTCCAAGGTCCTCGTCAAGAACGGTGAGCCCGTCGAGTTCGGGCAGCCCCTGTTCGAAATCGAGTAGGCCTGTGTTTCGCAAGATCCTGATCGCCAACCGCGGCGAGATCGCCCTGCGCGTCCTGCGCGCCTGCGAGGAGCTCGGCGTCAAGACGGTCGTCGTCTACAGCGAGGCCGACCGCGACAGCCTGCCGGTCAAGCTCGCGGACGAGGCCTACTGCATCGGCCCGGCGCAGTCGACCCAGAGCTACCTCAACATCCCGAACATCATCTCGGCGGCCGTCGTCTCGGGCGCCGAGGCGATCCACCCCGGCTACGGCTTTTTGGCCGAGAACGCGCGCTTCGCGCAGATCTGCCAGGACCACGGCCTCAAGTTCATCGGTCCCAGCGCGGACGTCATCGAGGGAATGGGCGACAAGATCAACGCCAAGGACCTCATGAAGCGCGCGGGCGTCCCCACGGTGCCCGGCACCGACGGCCCCATCGAGGACCTGGCCGAGGCCACCCGCCTGGCCGAAGAGATGGGCTTCCCCGTCATCATCAAGGCGGCGGCGGGCGGCGGCGGGCGCGGCATGCGCATCGTCCAGCACCCCGGCCAGTTCCAGGAGCAGGCGGAGCTCGCCCAGCAGGAGGCGGTCGCCGCCTTCGGCAACGGCGCGGTCTACCTCGAGAAGTACCTGGAAGAGCCCCGCCACATCGAGTTCCAGGTGATCGTGGACCAGGCGGGCAACGCCATCCACCTGGGCGAGCGCGACTGCTCGGTCCAGCGCCGTCACCAGAAGCTGCTCGAAGAGGCCCCCTCGCCGTCGCTCACCCCCGAGCTGCGCGAGAAGATGGGCAAGGACGCCATCAAGGCCGTGACCGCCCTTGCTTACGAGGGCGTGGGCACCGTCGAGTTCCTGCTCGATCGGCACGGCAACTACTACTTCATGGAGATCAACACCCGCATCCAGGTGGAGCATCCGGTCACCGAGCTGATCTCGCGGGTGGATCTCGTCCAGGAGCAGATCCGCATCGCCGCGGGCGCGCCCCTCTCGCTCAAGCAGGAGGATGTGCGCCTGACGGGTCACGCCATCGAGTGCCGCATCAACGCGGAGGACCCCGACAAGGGCTTCCGCCCGAGCCCCGGCACCATCACGGCCTACCTGACGCCGGGCGGCCCCGGCGTGCGCGTCGACTCCCACGTCTACCCCGGTTACACCATCCCGCCGTACTACGACTCGATGGTCGCCAAGCTCGTCGTCTGGGCCGAGGACCGGCCCAAGGCGATCGCCCGCATGCAGCGGGCGCTCAACGAGTACGCCATCACCGGGGTCAAGACCACCATCCCGCTCCACCAGAAGATCCTGGATAACGCATTCTTCCGCAAGGGGGAGGTTTACACCAACTTCCTGCCCCGGCGGATCCTCGGAGGTTAGTTTTGAACACCCGTCGTGTCGCCAGAGAGCTGGCGCTGCTCACCCTCTCACAGGTCAAGCCGACCGACGCCAAGCCGGCCTTGGCCGACCTGATGGGCCGCGCGGCCGCCATGCTCGCAGGCGAGGCCCGCGAGCACCTCAACACCGCCTGTGCGACGCTTGCGCGGGTGCGCGACGAGCTAGCCCGCCTCAACAGCGAGGAGTTCGGTCCTGACCTGGTCCACGAGATGACCCGTGCGGCCATCGTCGGCGGCCGCGGCGACGAGCTGGACGCAGGCGCCATCGAGAAGACGGCCCTCATGTTCTTCCGCCGCGCCAAGGAGCAGGAGGCCATGCCCGAGCTGACCCAGGGTCTGCTCGAGACCTCCATCCCCGAGGCGATTTCGGGCATCGAGCAGGTGCAGCAAGCCGCCGACCTGCTCGCCTGGGCGCTGGAGTGGCCCGCCATGGCCGCTCTCGCCGATTCCACCTCGGTGCGCACCTTCGCCCTGAAGCTGATCGAGCAGTATCACTCCCACAAGGATGAGATCGACGGCGAGCTCGGCAAGGCCGCGGCCAACTGGAAGGTCGAGCGCATGGCGAGCCTGGACCGCGACGTGATGCGGATCGCCCTGGGTGAGCTCAAGTACTCGCCCGAGGTGCCCGTCGAGGTCGCGATCAACGAGGCCGTCGAGCTCGCCAAGAAGTACGGCACCGAAGAGTCCGGCAAGTTCGTCAACGGCGTCCTCAGCGCCTTCGCCAAGGAAGCGGCCAAGATCCGCGCCTAGTTCCAAGCCGATTCCCCGCCCCTTCCCGGGGCGGGGTTCACGCATCTGACCAAACGGCTCCATCGAGCCGCTCACGGCGGCCAACACTCGACACGGGTCCGGGTTTGTTAGATGCTCTGTCGGGTGGGGGATTGCACCGTTCCAACCCCACCGAGGAGATGTCTCCATGTGGTTCAAGCGCAAGCCCGAACAGCCCCCCGTCACGCTCGAGCCGACCGAAGCCCCGGTCGCAGCCCCTGAGCAGCCTGCTCAGACCGCCCAAGCCGAGGCCCCGGCCCCTCAAGAGGCCGAAGCGCCCGCGGAGCAAGCCGAGCAGAAGGGCTTCTGGTCCAAGACCTGGGACTTCCTGAACAAGCCCATCTTCGTGGCCGAGACCGAGGCCATGTCGCAGGCCCTCGAGAAGACCAAGAGCGGCTTCATCGCGCGCATCAAGAAGCTGGGCAACCGCTGGACCAAGATCGACGAGGACATGCTCGAAGAGCTGGAAGAGATCCTGCTCGAGAGCGACGTGGGCCTCGCGGTGGCCGAAGGGGCGATCGCGCACGTCCGCGCCAAGCACAAGCTGGGCGAGGTCACCCCCGAGAACCTCAGCGACGTGCTCGAGGCCTACCTGCGCGAGCAGCTGGGCGAGAGCGCGCCTTTGCCCTACACCCCGAACACCCTGAACATCATCATGCTGGTGGGCGTCAACGGGGTCGGCAAGACGACGACCCTCGGCAAGCTCGCCCGCCGCTACCAGATCGAGGGCCGCAAGGTCCTGATCGCCGCCGCCGACACCTTCCGCGCCGCCGCCATCGAGCAGGTCGCCATCTGGGCCGAGCGCTCGGGAGTGGACCTCATCCGGCACAAAGAGGGCGGGGACGCCGCAGCAGTGGTCTTCGACGCCATCCGCGCGGCCAAGGCCCGCGGGGTGGATACCCTCTTGATCGACACGGCAGGCCGCCTGCACAACAAATCCAACCTCATGGCCGAGCTACAGAAAGTCCGCAAGATCATCGAGCGCGAGGCCCCTGAGGCCCCGGTCGAGGCCCTCTTGGTGCTCGACGCCACCACCGGCCAGAACGGCCTGCGCCAGGCCGAGGTCTTCCAGGAGGCCACGAAGCTCACGGGCGTCATCCTGACCAAGCTCGACGGCACGGCCAAGGGCGGGGTGGTCTTCGGCATCAAGCAGCAGCTGGATCTCCCCGTGCGCCTGGTGGGGCTCGGCGAGAAGGTCGAGGACCTCAAGGACTTCGACGCGGGCGTCTACGTGGACGCGCTCTTCAGCGAAGAGGCCAAGCCCGAAGCGTAGCCTATAGTCAACGAATCCCCTGCCCCTGATGGGGCGGGGGATTCGTTTATTTGCGGTGCCGGTAGGTGATCCGGCCGCGGGTGAGGTCGTAGGGGCTCAGCTCCACCTTGACCTTGTCGCCCATCAGGATCTTGATGAAGTGCTTACGCATCTTGCCCGAGATGTGAGCGAGCACGGTGTGCCCATTGTCGAGCTGCACACGGAACATGGTGTTGGGCAGCGCTTCGAGCACGACCCCTTCCATCTCCAGGGTATCTTCCTTGACGGTGCCTCGGGTCATCTTGCCACCTCCTGCCATGGGACTCGCCTCCCTAGCTTAGGGCAGCCCAACGCTTGCTCGTTCGTCTCGAATAGAGAAGAAGCTCGGCGGATTTGCAACGCATGCGGCCCACGGTGTATGATCGAGGCAGCAAGAGTGTTTAACAAAACTGTTCCGCCTAGCCGCCCACGGCGGCCAACATTCGTAACATGCCTGGTTTTGTTAGACACTCTAAGCGGGGACGTGGCGAAATGGCAGACGCGCCAGACTTAGGATCTGGTTTCGAAAGAAGTGTGGGTTCAAGTCCCACCGTCCCCACTCTAGGCCCTGAGACGATCTCGGGGCCTTTTTCTTTTCGAAGCCACCCCCAAAAGGTGCGTCTTATCCGTCCGCATCGTCCGCACTATCCGCATAAATGGGCGGGACGTAGCGCCCTCGATTCTATGGGCAATGCGGCCATAAAGCTACCCCTCGACCAATGGGCTGGTCTGGCGGATAAGGGCCTGTCAACCTTTCCGCGCTTAAGTTTCAGAGCAAAAAATTAGCGCGCCGATATAGAGCAAAGAGGTAGGGGGGCTTTTGGCCCGCCCCCCCGGGGATGGGGGTGGATTCGTCTCATCCTAAAGGGCTCTAGAGGCCTGCGATTGCCTGCTCAGCCATAGGGGCAGGCTTGGCTAAGCTCGGGCGCCTTCCGCGATCACTCTGTCATAAATGCGCTTCACGGTCATAGCTTGGAACGGCAGGCCACTGGCGGTAACGGCGCCGCGCTCGTTCAGTTGCGCCGCGATCTGGCGGAAGCTAAGGCCCTGTTGCTTGAGGCTCGCGATATTGCCCGCCTGGTTGGCGTAGGCGGTGATGGCCTTGTCCCTGGTTGCCTGAGCGCCCTTCGCCTGGGCGGCTGAGGTTAGGTTCTTGGGGTTGCCAAGCTTAGTGCCACGTTCTCGGGCTGCCGCTAGGGCTGCCTTAGTGCGTGCAGAAATCGCTTCGGCCTCGGCTTCGGCCACGGCGGCTAGGATATGGATGGTGAGCTTGTTGGCTTGAGGCATATCGGCGGCCAGGAAGTCCACGCGGCTTTCCATCAGGCCGCTGACGAAATGGACATTGCGGGCCAATCTGTCCAGCTTGGCGATGAGCAGGGTCGCCTTCTCGCGCTGGGCGTGCTGGATGGCCCGCTTAAGCTCAGGGCGCTCGTTGCCCTTGCGGGTGCCGCTCTCCACGTCAGTGTATTCGGCCAGCACCTGCCAGTCGCCGCCGTTGAGAAATTGCCTGACGGCCGCCTCTTGTGCCTCGAGGCCTAGGCCGCTCTGCCCCTGCCCTTTCGTGCTAACCCGGTAGTATGCGATAAAGCGCCCATCAGCCATCGCAACCTCCTTACTCTTGAATGTCTACTGAATGTAACAGTGCTTCAACGAACAATCAAGCACTGATACAATAGGTATCGAGTGACGGATATGGGGTGAGGGAGGATGTAACCCGCCTTGGGACGTCGCGTCAGCCCAGCCGAGGACTTGTTTTGACTGATGTAATGTAGCTATAATTGCCGCGTCTCGGAATTATTTGTAAGGTTTGGAACGTTGGAAGCAACGTACAGTTTTCCCATAAATATCTACTACTGGTTCTCTTCCCCTTCCGGAGGGAGTCTTGCGAACATCGCTACCTTGGCGGGACTAGGATTTACAATTTGGACTCTAACAAATGTCCGTCAAATCCGAAGTCAGTTAGGGGCAGTCTCTAGGTTGATCGAGATTCGATCGCAAATCACGACAAGACTGTCAACGGTTATAGACCTTATTAGTAACTATGCTGGGAACGAGCGCAAAATTGGTGTGGAGTTCTCTCATGTCTCTAGTTTGGTCAGTTCGCTGCAACCCCATATTCCGGAAGCTACTTGGAATAAGTTAAGCCAATATTCGACGGTCTTGACAGCGTATTTAAATGGTGACAAGAGTGAGGATAAGGCTTGGGGTGTATATGAGTCGATTAGTGGTCTGATTACCAAGGTGGACCAAATCATCCAAGATATGAGGATGGAAAAATAGGATGTTTGAGAACGATCCCAAGTACGTAAAGGCAGTAACCAATCTTTTAAGGAAGACAAAGGCAGGACTGCTCACATGGCAAGTTGAAGAAAGCCATTTTAATGTGCTTGCGGTGAAGATGGGTCAATCTTCTCAGACATACACTGCGAGTTATCAGGGCAAGAGATTTAGGCTATCAGTCCCGGCGTTTGCGTCACTCAATGCGCTGACGTCTGGCGGAAGATTTGGAGTGGGCTCTCGAGCACAGCTTGAAATCGTTAGCCAGGGCGGGGATTCGCTTTTTATGTTTCCATCTGTCAGTGTAATCGACGACCTGTATAAAGCGGTGTCGGATAAGTACAACGAGATCGAGACATTCATCGATAATCTGGCGAGAGAGTAATAGTCACAACTTGGTATTTAATAGACTTCGTCGTGGCTGACTGGACAAGGAACTGAGCAGATATCAGACCATAACTCAATATTGGGCCTTTTTATACTGTGGCCAAATGCGTCGGATTTCGGGTAAAATACCGTAAGATGCCGAAGAAATAATGATTGCGAACTCCTGTCGGTAAGCCAATGCTTGCTCTTCACGCTCAAAGGTGGAAAGCGGCCTAAAAGAACAAAAAATGCTAGCGCTGGCGGTCGGGTTGTGCGCCAGGACAAAAATAATATGCTGTGCTCCGTCATCGGGTAGGTCGCGTTAGGACTATCCCACCGGTCGAGTAATCAGGTAGGGTCAAGGCGACCTAAATTTGCCTTGGCTATCCATTCTAGCAACGGTGCTCGAAGAGAATCTCCGTCGAGTTGAGGACCCCCGCTAAAATTGTTGCATCGCGTATAGCGTCATGGCCAGGTCACGAGCTAACAGGCTCTTGGTAAATGCCATGGCGTGGGTCGAACAGCATGCTGCCGAGCGTTCAGGCTTGTTCCCTGATGCATATGCGGGCCATAGTCTTCGGGCGGGCTTGGCGACCCAGGCCGCTATCAACCAAGTTTCGGAGCGTGCGATCATGAAGCAAACTCGGCACCGCAGCCGCGCGATGCTTGATCGCTATGTGCGTGATGCATCGTTATTCAGGGAGAATTCTTCGGCCTCAGTTGGGCTTTAAGGGCTGGCCAAAGCCTTAGACATCGCGGGTGCCGTCGCTCGAAAATGCTCTCTTGCAAGTCGATAGGCGATTAATATACACTTATTGTTTTTGATGTAATTGACCTGACTCCCGAAAACCGGGTCAGCAAGAATTTGGATCTTCCGGGAATAGAA